>NZ_JBAWUK010000025.1:0-66690 GCF_037079935.1 Stenotrophomonas maltophilia group sp. Smal12
ACCGATGTGGAGGTCTTGCAGGCCTCTTTGGCGACCTGCAGTTTGAAACGCGCGTCGTATCTGTTCATGTATCCCTCGGGGTTGGATCTGATGTCCAACTCCCGGGGGTCACTTCACCATGGGGGCTCGATGGCGCCATCCATGGCGCCAACGGTCCTGCCAACCCACACCGCCCCGCCAACCCACAGGAAACCAGCTTTTGAAGTTGCTTCGGCCGTTGCTTCGGACTCTGCGGGTGCCGGGCAAAGCCCGGCCGAACTACAATCCCACTCATGCTGAAATTCTTGAATACCTCCCGCCGGGGGCGCCAATGAGCGGCCGTGGGGGCAACGACGGGCAGGTCCGCATCATCGGCGGTCGCTGGCGCAATACCCGCCTGCCGGTGCCGACCCTGCCGGGACTGCGGCCCAGCAGCGATCGTGTGCGCGAAACCCTGTTCAACTGGCTGATGCCCAAGCTCGGCGGGGCCCGTGTGCTGGACCTGTTCGCCGGCAGCGGCGCATTGGGCCTGGAAGCGGTCTCGCGCGGTGCCGCCCACGCCACCCTGGTCGAGCGCGATGCGCAGCTGGGACGCAACCTGACCGCCGCCGTCGCCAAGCTGCAGGCCAGCGACCAGATCAGCGTCGTGCAGGCCGATGCCCTGCGCTGGCTGCAGGGTGCGCCCGCGCAGCAGGCCGATCTGGTGTTCATCGACCCGCCGTTCGCCGATGGCCTGTGGCAGGACGTGCTGGCCCAGCTGCCGCGGCACCTGGCAGCCGACGCCTGGCTGTACCTGGAGTCGCCGGCCGGCCACGTGCCGGTGCTGCCGCAGGGCTGGCTGCTGCACCGCGAGGGCGGCACCCGTGAGGTGCGCTTTGCCCTGTACCGCCGTGCCACTGCTACACTTTGACCTCATCTGAACATCTGCTACCGCCCATGACCGTGGCCAACCGCCGCATCGCCGTCTATCCCGGCACGTTCGACCCGATCACCAACGGTCACATCGACCTTGTGAGCCGGGCCGCGCCGCTGTTCGAAAAGGTCGTGGTCGGCGTGGCGCAGAGCCCGTCGAAGGGCCCGGCGCTGCCGCTGGAACAGCGCGTGCAGCTGGCGCGTGGCGCCCTGGCCCACCATGGCAATGTCGAAGTCATCGGCTTCGATACCCTGCTGGCCCATTTCGTACGTTCGGTCCAGGGCGGGGTGCTGCTGCGCGGCCTGCGCGCGGTGTCCGACTTCGAGTACGAGTTCCAGATGGCCAGCATGAACCGCCACTTGATTCCCGAGGTCGAGACCCTGTTCCTGACCCCGGCCGAGCAGCACAGCTTCATTTCGTCCTCGCTGGTCCGCGAGATCGCGCGCCTGGGCGGCGACGTGTCCGGTTTCGTGCCGGCCGCGGTGCTCGAAGCCCTGCGCAAGGTCCGCGAAGCGAAGGCGGCACAGTCGTAAGCCCGCCGTACCTGCACCCCGTTACGTACAACACCACGCACCATTCCGGGAGGAAATCCATGAACACCACCATGCGCGCGATGCTGATCGCTTCGTTGGCCCTGGCCTTCACCGCCTGCAAGAAGGAAGAGGCCGCTCCGGTCGACGAGGCCAAGCAGGCCCTGGTCGCCCCGGCCAAGGACGACGATGCAGGCTGGAAGAAGTACCTGCAGGAAGTGGCCATCCAGAACATGGGCAACATCACCAACAGCCCGTTCCTGTATTACCTCTCCCCGGAATCGGACCCGGACTTCCAGGCCAAGTACGAGCGCCAGACCGAGAGCGCGACCCAGGCCGTGGCCCGTGGCGTGCAGCCGGGCAACATGCTGGCCTTCGGTTCGTCGGCCTCGGGCAAGATGGCTGACATGATCCAGGCCGTGTTCAAGGACGTTTCGCCGGATTCGATGAAGGGCGTGCGCGTCGTCTTCATCGGCCAGTCGGCCGACAACGCCCGCGTGCAGGCTGCGATCCAGCCGACCGGTGCCGAGTACATTTTCGTCGAAGCCAAGTAATACCGAGCCATGGCGGCCATGCTCCGGCATGGCCCGGGCGGCGTCCTGCCAGGGCGCCGCTGATGACCTGACCGGCCCGCGCGCCCGCGCTGGCCGGTCCTTTGTCCCAAGGCGCGGGCGAGGAGTATCGCCATGTCGCTGAAAATCAACGAGCTCTGCGTCAACTGCGACGTCTGCGAGCCGGCCTGCCCGAACCAGGCCATTGCGATGGGTGAAACCATCTACGTGATCGACCCTGCGCGCTGCACCGAATGCGTGGGTCATTTCGACGAGCCACAGTGCGTGGTCGTCTGCCCGGTCGAGTGCATCGACCCGGATCCGGAGATCGTGGAAACGGAAGACCAGCTGCTGGCCAAGCTGCGCCAGCTGCAGCACGATCACCCCGAACTCTATGCGGAGCCCCCATCCGAATGAAGACGCTGATCGTCCGCCCCCTGTTGCTGCTCGGCCTGCTGCTGAGCCCGATGGCCTGGGCCGACAGCCCGGCCCGTGCCGAGCGCCCCGACGGCGCAGCCATTGCCAGCGGCCACGCGCTGGCCACCCAGGCCGGTATCGATATCCTGGCGCAGGGCGGCAACGCCTTCGACGCTGCGGTGGCGGTCTCGTCCACGCTGGCGGTGGTCGAGCCGATCAGTTCCGGACTCGGCGGCGGCGGCTTCTTCCTTCTGCACGACGCGGCCACCGGCAAGGACGTGATGCTGGATGCACGCGAGACCGCACCGGCGGCGGCCACGCCGCAGGCCTTCCTCGACAAGCAGGGCAACCTGGACCGCGACCGCTCGGTCAACGGTGCGTGGTCGGCGGGTATTCCCGGCCTGCCCGCAGCGCTGGTCGAACTGTCGGCCCGGCACGGCAAGCTGCCGTTGTCGGCCTCGCTGCAGCCGGCGATCCGCATCGCACGCGAAGGCTTCCCGGTGTACGACCGCATGGCCAAGGGCTACGCGTCGCGCCGTGAAGTGATGGAGCGCTATCCCGGCACGCGTGAAGTCTATCTGCGCAACGGCAAGCCGATCGCCAGCGGTGACCTGTTCAAGCAGCCGGAGCTGGCGCAGACGCTGGAGCGCCTGGCCGCGGGAGGTTTCGACGGCTTCTACAAGGGCCAGACCGGAAAGCTGTTGCTGGCGGGCGTCAAGCAGGCCGGCGGCAAGTGGACCGCCGAAGAGCTGGCCGGCTATCGCGTGAAGCAGCGCGAGCCGATCGTGTTCAACTACAACGGCTGGAAGATCACCACCGCGCCGCCGCCGTCGTCCGGTGGCATTGCGCTGGCCAGCATGCTGCAGATCCTGGAAGGCTGGGACATCAGGAAGATGGATCCGGCGCACCGTACCCACCTGGTGGTGGAGTCGATGCGTCGTGCCTACCGCGACCGTACGTTCTTCCTCGGCGATCCGGACTTCGTGCAGATCCCGCAGAAGGTGCTGACCAGCAAGGACTACGCACAGGGCCTGCGTGCGACCATCCATCCAGAGAAGGCCACGCCCAGCGACCTGCTGTCGGGCAACCCGACGCCGCTGGAAGACGACGAGACCACGCACTTCTCGATCATCGACCGCGACGGCAACCGCGTCGGCGCCACCCAGACCGTCAACCTGCTGTACGGCTCGGGGCTCATTCCCAAGGGCACCGGTGTGCTGCTGAACAACGAGATGGACGATTTCGCGCTGAAGCCGGGTACGCCCAATGCCTTCGGCGTGATGGGCTACGAGGCCAATGCGCCGAAGCCGGGCAAGCGCATGCTCAGCTCGATGACGCCGACCTTCATGGAAAACAGCGACAAGGTGATCGTGCTGGGCACCCCGGGTGGCAGCCGCATCATCACCATGGTGCTGCTGGGCATCCTCGGCTACGACGCTGGCCTGGACGCGCAGCAGGTTGCCGCGCTGCCGCGCTATCACCACCAGTGGCTGCCGGACCTGATCGAAGCCGAGGATGATGCGTTCGACGCGGCGACGGTGAAGCAGCTGCAGGCGATGGGCCACAGGATCGACCTGCCGGGCAATGTCGCCGCCGGCGGTCGCGGTTCCAGCCACGTGTGGGGCAACCTGCAGACCGTGGAATGGGACCGCAAGGCGAACAAGCTGTTCGGTGGCAGCGACCCGCGCAATCCGGTGGGCAGTGCCCAGGTCGTGCCGGCCTACTGATGTGGTGGTGCCGGCCACTGCCCGGCAATCCGCAGATCACCAGGACCCCGCCAACCGGCGGGGTTTCCTGTTTCCTTTCTAGCGATTATTTAACGGTCCGGCGCCGATAATCGACGCATGAAACTCTGGTCTATTCGTGGAAACTCGCAGCGCCTGGACGGCGGCGCGATGTTCGGCAACGCGCCGCGTGCGTTGTGGGAAAAATGGGCGGCTCCGGACGAGCTCAATCGCATCGAGCTGGCCTGCCGTGCGCTGCTTGCCAGTCCGCTGGAAGGCAAGACGGTACTGTTTGAAACCGGTATCGGTGCGTTCTTCGACCCGCGCATGCGAGAGCGCTACGGCGTGCAGGAAAGCCAGCACGTGCTGATCGATTCACTGCGCGAAGCGGGTTTCGAGCACGAGGACATCGACGTGGTGGTGCTCAGCCACCTGCACTTCGATCATGCCGGTGGCCTGCTTGCCGCATGGAGCGAAGGGCGTGAGCCCGAGCTGCTGTTCCCCAACGCAACCTATGTGGTTGGAGCGCAGCATTGGCAGCGCGCCGTGCAGCCACACCCGCGCGATCGGGCCAGTTTCATACCTGAGCTGCCCGGCCTGCTGCAGGCCAGTGGCCGCCTGGAAGTGGTGGATGGCGAGTACTCGAAGGCGCTCGGCCGCAGCGTGCGCTTCAGCTACAGCGATGGGCATACGCCGGGGCTGATGCTGGCCGAGATCGTTGGCCACGCGCATGCCGGTGAAGATGCGCACGGTGGCGTGGTGTTCTGTGCCGACCTCATCCCAGGTCGTTCATGGGTGCACGTGCCGATCACCATGGGCTATGACCGCAATGCCGAATTGCTGATCGACGAGAAACGGCAGTTCCTTGAGGACAAGCTGGCGCGCAACGTGCGGCTGTTCTTCACCCACGACCCGCAGGTGGCGCTGGCGCAGCTGGGCCGTGATGACAAGGGACGTTTCGTGACCCTGCACGAACAGGGCGAGCTGAAGGCGCGCGCCCTGGGGTAATGGCAGAGCCGAGCGTGGGCTCGGCTCTGCATCACTCGTCGTTACGACGCCTTCAGGCAGCTGCTCATGAAGGTCTTGCGCGCATCGCCTGCCAGTTTCTTCGCGCCCGCGTCAGCGTTGCACTTGCGCATGCGTTCCTGCTGCGTATTGACCGGCTTGGTTTCGGCAGCCTGGCCACTGAGGCAGGAGCTCTGCGCGGTCTTGTAGGCATCCCCCTTCAAGCCCTTGTTCTTGGCCGAGCATTCGGCCATGCGTTGCTGCTGCGGGGTGGTGGCGTTGGCAGCCAGGGGCAGGCCGGCCAGCAGGACGGCGGCCAGCAGGAATGAGGCCTTCATCGCGAGCTCCAAGGGTGGCGGGTGCGCGGAGCATTCGCCTCCGGCCGGCAAGGCTACGTGAAGAATCACGCGTCGGCCACACCCGCGTCCACGGGCGTTCACGTGCCGCGGCGAAGCGCGCCCGCGAACGGTTGTCGGGTCAGAGCCCTCTCCTGCGGAGAGGGATCCGACCGCGGTTCGCCGGATCAGCCGACGCGGGTGCCGAAGATGCGGTCACCTGCGTCGCCCAGTCCGGGCAGGATGTAGCCCTTGTCGTTGAGCTGGGCATCGATGGCCGCAGTGTAGATTTCCACGTCCGGGTGCACGGCCTTCACTGCTTCGATGCCTTCGGGCGCGGCCACCAGGAAGATGCCCTTGATGCGACGGGCGCCGGCGCGCTTGAGCATGTCGATGGTGGCGATCAGCGTGCCGCCGGTGGCCAGCATCGGGTCGAGGATCAGTGCGTCGCGCTCTTCCAGGCGGCCGGTCAGGCGCTCGAAGTAGGGCACCGGCTGCAGGGTTTCTTCATCGCGCTGCAGGCCGACCACGCTGACACGGGCGGCCGGAATCAGCGACAGCACGCCGCTGAGCATGCCCAGGCCGGCACGCAGGATCGGCACCACGGTGATCTTGGCGCCGGCAATGCGCTGCACCGTCACCGGGCCGGCCCAGCCGGCCAGGGTGTGCGGCTCGGTATCCAGGTCGGCGGTGGCCTCGTAGGCCAGCAGCATACCCAGCTCGTTGGCCAGTTCGCGGAAATCCTTGGTGCTGAGCGCAGCGTTGCGCATCAGGCCGATCTTGTGCTGCACCAGCGGGTGGCGCACTTCGACGATCTTCATGGTCGGGAAGGGGAATAGGGAGAGAGGCCGCCATTTTGCCGGATTGGCGGGGCGAAGCCCAAACCGGGCCCGGGGCCGCTGTACATGAAATGTGCAGAGGCATGTCACGGCCATGCAACCTTGCGGACATACCGTGCAGACCCATTCTTAACAGGAATGGGGATTCCCAGTGCATATCAAGACTCCGTTGGCCGTTGCCATCACCCTGACCCTGGCAATGGGGGCTGCGGCACCGCTGCAGGCCGCCGGGCAGCAGGCGGTAGCCGCTACCGGCGCCGTGGCGGCCGACGCGGTCGACCTGGACCGTATCGAGGTGCGCGCCCAGCTCGAATCGCAGATCCGCGCGGTCGACCTCAAGCGCGGCAGCGACGCCATCGAAGACGCGGTGTCCTCCGATGCCCTGGGCCAGTACCCGGACAAGAACGTGGCCGAATCACTGCAGCGCCTGCCGGGCATCAGCGTGACCCGTGACCAGGGCGAGGGCCGTTTCGTGGTCATCCGTGGCCTGGACGCCAATCTCAACAGCGTCAGCGTGGATGGCATCGCCGTGGGCACGCCGGAGGATTCCAGCCGTGCCGCGCCGCTGGACGTGATTCCGTCCGATTCCACCGAACGCCTTCGCGTGGTGAAGTCGCCGACCCCGGACATGCCCGGTGATGCCATCGGTGGTGCCGTGCTGGTGGAATCGGCCTCGGCCTTCGACCGCGACGGTCGCAGCCTGCGTGGCAAGATCGAGGGCAGTCACCAGCAGCTGTCCGGCGAGACCAGCCCGAAGGCGGCCTTCAACTACAGCGAAGTGTTCAACGACACCTTCGGCGTGGCGCTGGGCGTGAACTACCAGAAGCGCAGGTTCGAGTCGGACAACACCGAAGTGGAGTACGACGGCGAGGACGATGCCGCCCCCGGTGACGTGACCGCGATCAACCTGCAGCACCGCAAGTACGAGATCGAGCGCAAGCGCATCGGCGCCAACCTCAACCTCGACTGGCGGCCGGACGAAGACAGCCGGTACTACCTGCGCACGCTGTACAGCCAGTTCGACGATGCGGAGACCCGCCAGCGCGTGATCTTCAACTTCGACGACGCGAAGATGGTCAAGACCGGCACCGACCAGTACCGCCTGGATGGCATGCCGAAGGATTCGATCGACAAGCGCATGCGCTACCGCACCAAGAAGGAAAACACCTTCGCGGCCAGCCTGGGCGGCGAGAACAAGTTGACCAACGCCGTGGTCGATTACCGGATCGGCTACACCCGTACCGAAGAGCGCGTGAACGACGAGATGGAGGCGCGTTTCAAGCTCAACGGCAAGGCGTTCAACGGCAGCCTGGACCAGAGCAGCCGGCTGCCCAGCTACAGCTTCGACAACCCGCAGTGGCTGGACAACAGCAACTACGCGTTCGACCGCTTCGTGCTTTCGCCCAAGCAGGTGAACGACAAGGAGCACAGCGCGCAGGTCAACGTGCGCTTCGACGGCGACAGCAGCAGCATCAAGTTCGGTCTGCTGGGCCGCTGGCGCGACCGCGACGTGAATGTGGATGAGCGCGAACTGCGCGTCGGCCCGAAGGTGACGCTGGCGGGCTGGACCACCTCCTCGCCCGAACATCGCCACGGCAACTTCGGCGACGGTATGGATTCGGCTGCGATGCGTGCCTTCTGGGCAGCCAACGGCAGCCAGTACAGCGCCCGCCCGCAGGACGTCGGCGGCAATGCGATGACGTCGCTGGAAGAGGATTACGTGGCCAGCGAGGACATCTTCGCCAGCTATGCCATGGGTACCTGGGACGTGGGTGCGCTGCGCATCATCGGCGGCGTGCGCGTGGAGAACACCCGCTTCAAGGCGATCGGCAACCAGGTGGACGTGGCCGCCAACGGCCGCAGCTTCACCGTCACCCCGCGCGTGGCCAACAGCAGCTACACCAACGTGCTGCCGGGCCTGCACCTGCGCTATGACGCGGCTGATGACTGGGTGCTGCGCGCCTCGGCCAACAAGACCGTATCGCGCCCGTCCTTCGGCGACGTCTCGCCGCGCGTGGGTTACAGCCGCGGTGACGAGGAAGTGCGCCTGGGCAACCCGGAACTGGATCCGTACGAGTCGAAGAACATCGACCTGTCGGTGGAGAAGTACATCGGCAGCAGCGGCATCGTTTCGCTGGGCCTGTTCCACAAGTCGATCGATGGCTACATCGTCGGAACCGTGCGCACCAATGATCCGGCCTACGGTGGATTCGATGTGACGCAGCCGATCAATGGTCGCAAGGCCACCGTGCGTGGTGCGGAGTTCAACTGGCAGCAGCAGCTGGCCTTCCTGCCGGACGGCCTGGATGGCCTGCTGGTCGGCGCCAGTGGCACCTGGCTGGATACGAAGTTCGATGCCGGCATCAAGGACCGTGCCGGCGAGGACTTCACCCTGCCACGCGCCTCCAAGCACGTCTACAGCGCGCACATCGGCTATGAGAAGTACGGCTTGAGCACGCGCCTGGCGGCCGTGTACCGCAGCGAGTACCTGGACAGCATCGGCAAGGGCCGCGCGTTCGATATCTACGTTGCGCCGAATACCCAGCTCGATTTCTCGCTTGACTACAGGTTCACCCCGCGCGTGAGCGTGTACTTCGAAGCGCAGAACCTGCTGGACAAGCCGCTGGAGCTGTACCAGGGCACGCGTTCGCGCACCCTGCAGATGGAAGAGTACGGCCGCACCTATGCGCTGGGCCTGAAGGTGGCGCTGTGATGGGGCGTGGCGTCACCGTCCTGGCCGCCGCGCTGGCAGCTACGCTGGTCGCCGGCTGCACGCCGGCCACCGGCACCGATCCGGCTGCGGGAGCGGCCGCGCCGGCCGCCGGAGGCGAGCGCGTGGTGACCACCATCGCCGAAGCCTTCCTGTCACCGATGACCCCAGCCGACAACATCGATTCCCCCGCGGCCTGGCGCGCGCCGGACGGCGCGCTGTGGCTGATCGCCACCGCCAAGGCCACCGACAAGCTGGTGGTCTACGACGGCAGCACCGGACAGCACCTGCGTGACGTCGGCAGCAGCGGCACCGCACCGGGGCAGTTCGACCGCCCAAATGGTATCGCGGTGATCGACGACCTGCTGTGGATCGTGGAGCGCGACAATCACCGCGTGCAGGTACTGCGCCTGCCGGACTTCACGCCGCTGGCGACGTTCGCTGCGGACGACCTGCGCAAGCCTTACGGACTGTGGGTCGACCGTCGTGCCGATGGCTACAGCGTCTACGTCACCGACTCCTGGGACAACGGCGAGGATGCACAGGGGCGTGACGTCCTGCCGCCGCTGGCCGAGCTGGACAAGCGCGTGCGCCAGTATCACGTGACCCGCAATGGTGAGAAGGTCGACGCGAAGCGGGTGGCCAGCATCGGCGATACCACCGAGGCGGGAGCGCTGCGCGTGGTCGAGTCGATCTGGGGCGATCCCGAGAACGACCGCCTGTTGATTGCCGAAGAAGACGAGAGCTACGCCAGCGAGTTCAAGGTCTACACCCTGGCGGGCCGCTTCACCGGCACCACCTTCGGCCGCGACGTGTTCAAGGCGCAGGCCGAAGGCGTGACCCTGCGCACCTGCGGCAAGGATGGCTGGTGGATCACCACCGAACAGGGCAAGCAGCGCAGCGTGTTCCATCTGTTCGACCGGCACACGCTGAAGCCGGTCGGCGCGTTCCAGGGCAATACCGTGGCCAACACCGACGGCATCTGGATGATGCAGCAAGCCAGCACGCGCTTCCCGCACGGCGCGCTGTATGCCGTACACGACGATCAGGGTGTGGTGGCCTTCGACTGGGAAAGCATCGCCAAGCAACTGGCGCTGCCGCTGGAGTGTGGTGCATGAGCCGGCAGCTCGTGATGCGCACGCTGGCCCTGGGCCTGCTGCTGGCGCTGCCGTCGCTGTCGATCGCGGCGGCCGAACCGAATACCCAGGTGCCGGCAGGTAGCCGCCACTACGCAGCGACGACGGTGCCGGACCGCATCGTCGCCTCGCCGGCGGCCGATTCCAGCCATGGGTTCGCAGTGGCCTGGCGCACCGATGGCAGCGTGCAGGCGCCGCTGCTGGAGATCGCAATGGCCGCAGATTCGCCGGCCATCGAAGGCATCCGCCAGGTTCGTGCGACGACCCGCGCGCTGCAGACCGAGAACGGCCTGTCGCACCACCATCGTGCAGATATCGATGGCCTGCAGCCGGATACCCAGTACGTCTACCGTGTGCAGGGCAACGGCAGTTGGAGTGCATGGAACCAGCTGCGCACGCTGGCTGCCGCCGACCAGCCGCTGACCCTGCTGTACTTCGGCGATACCCAGAACAAGAACGTCAGCCATGTCAGCCGCGTGGTGCGTGCCGCGCAGAAGGCCGCACCGCAGGCACGCATGAGCCTGTTTGCCGGCGACCTAGTCAGCGGCGGCGACAACATGGATGACAGCGAGTGGGGCGAATGGTTTGCCGCCGTCGGCTGGCTGGCGCAGGAAATGCTGGTGGCGCCGGCCATAGGCAATCACGAGTACTTCGAGGAATTCGAGGACACCCCGCAGGAGCGCCGGGTGCTGGGCCGCCACTGGCCGGTCACGTTCGCGTTGCCGGGCAATGGTGCCAGCGCTGCGCAGCAGAGCAGCTACTGGTTCGATGCGCAGGGCGTGCGCGTGGCGGTGGTCGATGGCACTTCGGCACTCGACCTTGGCACGGCCAAGGCACAGGCGCAATGGCTGGACAAGGTGTTGACCGGCAATCCGCAGCCGTGGACCATCGTGTTGCTGCACCAGCCGTTCTACTCGCCGCGCGAAGGGCGCGAGAACGCCGCGCTGCGTGAGGTGCTGTTGCCGGTGGTACGCCGCCACAACGTCGATCTGGTGCTGCAGGGCCACGACCACACCTATGGCCGTCGTGGCGAGGGGCAGGCCGCAACGCCGCAGTACGTGGTGACTGTAGCCGGACCGAAGCAGTACCGCCTGTCCGATGAAGCGCGCAGGACGATGAACCCAGTGGCCGAAGACACCCAGTTGTTCCAGGTGTTGAACATCGACCCGCAGCGCCTGCGCTATGAAGCGCGCACCGTGACCGGCCGTCTCTACGATGCCTTCGAACTGCGCCGCGATGCCAAGGGGGGAAAACAGCGCATGGAGCTGACCGAAGGCCGCATCACGCCGCGTGATTGCCCGCGTGCGCAGACCGCCAAGGGTCGCGCCGATCGCTGCTGGGAATGAGGACACGCCGATGACCACGCCCCGTCGCATCCTTCCTCTCGCTGCCATCGGCGCCGCTCTGCTGTTGCTGACCAGTGCGGTGACCGCTGCCGATACCGTGCTGCATCCGTTCCTGGTGGCCCAGCCAAGGGAAGCCCCGCAGGAGGTGAATCTGGCGGTGGAGATTCCCGCCGGCAGCGTGACCAAGTACGAGATTAAGGAAGACGGCCTGGTGCATGTGGACCGCTTCCAGTCGATGCCGGTCGCCTATCCGGCCAACTACGGTTCGATGCCGCGCACGTTGGCTGGCGACAACGATCCGCTGGACGCGCTGGTGCTGACCCGTGAACCCCTGCATCCGGGCGTGATCGTACGCTTCCGGCCGATCGGCTACCTGAAGATGATCGACGGCGGCGAGCACGACGAGAAGATCATCGGCGTGCCGACCGACAAGGTTGACCCGACCTACGCCAACATCCGCGACCTGGCCGATCTGCCGGAGATCGAAAGACAGCGCATCGAAGCGTTCTTCCGGGTCTACAAGGACCTGCCGGCCGGGCGCAACGCGGTGCAGCTCAACGGTTGGGGCAACGCCGCCGAGGCGCGGGCGCTGATCAGCGAAGCGATGAAGCGCTTCGAAAGGTAGATCCGCGCCATGCGTGGATTCAGTCCAGCAACGTCTCGATGAACGATTCGGCCTGCAGGCGGTCGCCCAGTACCCGGGCCACCGCCTGTACGGCTGCGTCCTGGTGTTCAGGGCGGATGCCGCCATCGTCATCGTCGTTGTAAAGGTCATCGCCGGCATCGAGGTACACCGTGCCTGCTGCAGCCAGAGCTGCCATCAGGGTCGGCACGTCGGCAGCCATTTCGTCGGCATCCAGCAGGCCGGCACCGTGATGGCTGAACAGCACACGGCCGTCGTCCAGATCGAGGATGAACGGATCAGCGCTGCGATCGGCAATCACCAGCCAGTTCGAGGGCCAGTCGTTGATCCGTTCGCCGCTGATGCCATGCCATCGATAGCCGGCCTGATGGCTCCACAGGCGTTGCAGCGGCGGTATCCAGACATCAAGGCCGGGAACGGTGATGCCGGCGGTGCCTACCCGGGCATTGATCACTTCGCCCAGCGGCCCGACCTGCGCGTAGAAGCGTGCCAGTACCGGGGGCAGCGGGAACGGGCCCTGCCAGTCGCTCTCGTGCTGGGCATGCAGCAGCCCGAAGCGGGCGAATGAGGCGTGAAGATCATCCATGTCAGAGTCCATCGGGTAGCGGCCGTGCAGCCTAGCAGACGGCGTCTGCGCGCATCGCCTTCACCACCGCTGGCTATCATGTGCGCCTTCCACAACGAAGGCATTGCCTGTGTCGGTAGCGTTGGTATGGTTCCGCCGTGATCTGCGGCTGCAGGACAATCCGGCCCTGCAGGCCGCGCTGGATGCCGGTCACCATGTGGTGCCGGTCTACATCCACGCGCCGCATGAAGAGGGGGAGTGGACGCCGGGTGCCGCCTCCGATGCGTGGCGCCACCGTTCACTGGGTGCCTTGGATGCCGACCTGCGCACGCGCGGCTCGTCGCTGGTGCTGCGCAGTGGTGACAGCCTGCCGGCCCTGCAGTTGCTGATCGAGCAGACCGGCGCCGAGGCGGTGTACTGGAACCGCAAGTACGAGCCGGCCACCCAGCCTCGCGACGCCACCATCAAGCGCACGCTGCGCGAGCAGGGCGTCGACGCGCAGAGCTGCAATGGCAGCCTGTTGTTCGAGCCCTGGGACATCGCCACCCAGCAGGGACAGCCGTACAAGGTGTTCACGCCGTACTGGCGCAACGTGCTCAGTCATTGGCGCCTGCCGGCACTGCAGGCCGCACCGCAGGCACTGGCGACGCACGCGGTCGACAGCCTCGCAATTGATGATCTACAGCTTGCACCGACGCTGGATTGGGATACCGGCTTCTGGGAGCACTGGCAGCCGGGCGAAGCCGGTGCGCTGGAGGCGCTGTCGGTGTTCGAGGACGGCGCCTTGCGCGGTTACCGCGAGCAGCGAGACCTGCCCGATCGCGTGGGCACCTCGCGGATGTCGCCGCACCTGCATTTCGGTGAGATCGCACCGTGGCGCATCGCGCATGCGCTGGAAAGACGGCGCAGTGCCGGCACCGATGCCGACATCGACGGCTATCTGCGGCAACTGGGCTGGCGTGATTTCGCCTACCACCTGTTGCATCACTTTCCGAAGACGCCCACGGACAACCTCAATCCGCGTTTTGACCGCTTCCCCTGGGCGGCGCCGACTGCAGCGCAACTGCACGACTGGCAGCGCGGCAACACCGGCGTGCCGATCGTTGATGCCGGACTGCGCGAGCTGTGGCACACCGGCTACATGCATAACCGGGTTCGGATGATCGTGGCCAGTTACCTGTGCAAGCACCTTCGCGCGCACTGGCTGCATGGCGCGCGCTGGTTCTGGGACACCCTGGTCGATGCCGATCTGGCCAACAACACGATGGGCTGGCAATGGGTGGCCGGGACCGGCGCCGATGCCGCGCCGTACTTCCGGGTGTTCAACCCGGTCACCCAGGCCGAGAAGTTCGATCCGCAGGCCCGCTACATCAGCCGCTGGGTGCCCGAGCTGGCGGCGCTGCCGGTGAAGGCGCGGTTTGCGCCGTGGCAGCATCCTCTGCTCCTGGCCGCACACGCGCCTGACTACCCACGCACGCCGATGGTGGACCTGGCAGAGGGCCGCGATGCTGCGCTGGCGGCATACCGCCAGTCGGGGGCGGGGTAAAGGGTGACCCGAGCGATCCGGTCAGTTAGCTGAACGCGGCCCTGTCGGCGCACCGGATCATCATCCCGACATCGCATTCGGCTGTTTATCCTCTCTGCGCCCGCAAGCCGCCGGCCGACCGGAAACCAAGGAGAACCTCATGATCCGCAACACCACCCGCAACGTCGCACTGGCCCTGATGAGTGCGGCCGTCCTGTCGGCCTGCGCCACCGGCGGCTCCTATGTGCAGAGTGACCAGTACGGCAACCCGACCGAACAGCAGAACCGGACCGGCCGCAACGCGCTGATCGGTACCGCCATCGGCGTGGCGGCCGGCCTGCTGACCGGCGACAGTGCTACCGAGCGGCGCCAGCACGCGCTGATCGGTGCCGGTATCGGCGCACTCAGCGGTGCCGCCGTCGGCCAGTACCAGGATCGCCAGGAACGCGCACTGCGCGAGCGCACCGCCAACACCGGCATCGATGTGCAGCGCCAGGGCGACAACATCATGCTGAACCTCCCGGACGGGATTACCTTCGACTTCGGCAAGGCGACCCTGAAGCCGCAATTCTATGGCTCGCTCAACGGCGTGGCCGGTACGCTGCGTGAGTACAACCAGACCATGATCGAGGTGGTTGGCCACACCGACAGCATCGGCAGCGACGCGGTCAACAACCGCCTGTCGAAGGAACGCGCCGACTCGGTCGCGCAGTACCTGATCGGCCAGGGCGTGCAGAGCGTGCGTATCGAAACGCTGGGCGCCGGCAAGGCGTACCCGATTGCCGACAACAGCACCGACGCCGGCCGCGCCAAGAACCGCCGCGTCGAGATTCGGGTGATTCCGCTCAAGCAATAACGCGTAGCGTTGCTGCTTGAGCCGGTCCGGCCATCGGCCGGAACGAAAATGCCGCCCTTGCAGGCGGCATTTTTGTGGGTGCCGAACGTTGCTCGGCACGCCGACAGCGCATGCAGAGTCGAGCCGCGCTCGACTCCCTCTGTAAGCCATGCCGACCAAGGTCGGCATCTACCAGGAGATGGATAGGCGCTCTTGTTGCAGGTTACGCCGCCGAAGCGGCCACCTTCTCCAGGATCCGCTTGCCACTGTTCTCCAGCGCGGCATCTTCCTGTGCCTTCTGCTGCTGTGCCAGCTTCGCGCCGGGGCACTGCGCCAGCATGTAGTTGGCATCGAAGTTGAGCTTCTCGACCAGGAAGTCGACAAATGCACGCACCTTCGGCGAGACCAGGCGGCCGCCGGCGAATACGGCATTGAAATCCACTTCCGGGCCGGTCCAGCCGGCCAGCACGCGGCGCACCATGCCCGATTCGACGAACGGCTTGGCCATCACATCACCGGTCAGCAGCAGGCCTTCGCCACAGACCAATGCACCATTCAACGCAGACATGTCGTTGGCGGTCATCAGCGGGGTGACCGGGAAGTCGCGCAGTTCGCCCCCATTCTCGCCCAGCTGCCAGGTGAAGCGCGGCGAGTTGCCGGTATGGTACGGCTTGCGCATCGCCAGGATGCGATGGAACTGCAGCTCTTCCGGATGCAGCGGTTCGCCATAGCGCTCAATGTAGGCCGGACTGGCGAACACCTGCGTGCGCAGGCTGCCCAGCTTGCGCGCGACCAGATTGGAATCGGGCAGGGCACCCACGCGCAGTGCCAGGTCCGCTTCACCGGCGATCAGGTCCAGCTTCTCGTTGCCCATGTGCATGTCCAGGCGGATCTCTGGATACTGCGCATGGAACTGGCCCAGCAGCGGCGCAATCCAGGTGATGCCGATCGAGTAGGGCACAGTGAAGCGCAGCCAGCCGCGCGGGCCGGACTGCAGCTGGCTCACCGCGCTCTCCGCTTCTTCCAGCTCGCGCGCGATGCGCTGGCAGTGCTCGTGATAGATCGAACCGGCTTCGGTCAGGCCGAGGCGGCGCGTGGTCCGGTGCAGCAGGCGCGCGCCCAGGCGCGTTTCCAGCTCCTGCACTTTGCGGCTGACCGTGGTCTTGGGCAGGCCGAGCGATTTGGCAGCAGCAATGAAGCTGCCTTGCTCGACCACTTTGACGAAGATCAGCGTCTCGTTGAGATCGTGGGACATGGTCGGGGGTCCTGGACGTCGGGGATGGGACAATCGTGACAGAACGATTGGACCGGGTGCGGGATGATTATTCCCCTTAATCAGGACTAATCAAGTAAAGGTTTGAGGTCTATCGTGGCGCCATTCGTTAATTGGAGCCCGTCCGCCATGAGCCTGCGCAACATTCTTGCCCGACTCCGGAACGCCGGCCAGAACACCCTGGACCTGGCGATGACCGTCGAAGCCCGTCCGAGTTCCTTGGTACACAAGGACTTTCGTGAGTTTACCGCGCCCATGCGTCAGCAGCGTGGCGGTGCCATCCGCCTGGTCCCGCACAAGGGCGACCGCCTGCGTCGAATCGGGACTATCCCGGATTTGGGAGGAAATGTCCCGTGAATGGGATACTGACGCCCGAAGTCCTGGTCCTTGGCGGTACCGGTGCCGTCGGCCAGGGCGTGGTCGGCGCGTTGCTGGAAGCCGGCAGCCCGGTGCTGGTGGTTGGCCGCGATCCGGGCCGGCTGGCCGCGCTGCATGAGCAGTTCGCGGATGAGCCCGGACTGGAGACGCTGCTGGGTTCGCTCAGCGATGACGGCTCGGCACGCGCGCTGGCCGAACGCATCGCGCAGCGCCCGCGTCCGTTGGCCGCCGTGATCGCGGCCATGGGTGGCCCCTACCGTCGCGGCCGGGTGATCGACCGCAACGGCGATGAGCTGCTGGGCGCGATGCAGGCCGACCTGATGCCGCACGTGCACGCCGTGCGCCACCTGCTGCCGCTGCTGCAGGACAACGTGCATGCGCGCCGCTACGTGATGATCGGCAGCCCGGCCAACGCCAAGCCCTGGGCGGGCTACGGCGAGACCTCGATCACCACCGCCGCACTGCGCATGTACGCGCAGGTGGTGCACCAGGAAGCGCAGGCGCTGGGCGTGCGCGCGCAGATGCTGGAAGTCTGCAGCCCGGTGTGTACCCCGGCCAACGCGGCCAATGCCTGCATCGAGTGGCCCAGCTCGCTGCTGGTCGGTCGTCGTGTGGTCTCCCTGCTTGATGGGTGCCGAGACAACCGCGCCATCGTCCGCTGCGACAGCAGCGATGCCGAATTGCCGCGTGGCCTGCTGCACCTGGAAGTTCCTCCGCTGTGGCGCGACACCGCAGGCATCGCTTGACCTCGACCATGGTTGAGGTCGCAGTATTCGCCGCCGATTTTTGCAACACGTTCTCATATCGCTGTACCACCCCTCCGTACGGATGCATGCCATGACTTCCCCCAATACCACCCCACATCGTTTCGGCCATCGCATTGCGATGGCCGGCGTGTCGATCCTCGCCGCGGCCGTGCTTGCAGCCTGCAGCGGCGGCCATGCCGAAGAAGGCGGTGCACCGCCGCCGCCGCAGGTCAGCGCCGCGCCGGTGCTGGTCAAGCAGGTCAGCCAGTGGGACGAGTTCAGTGGCCGCGTCGAAGCGGTGCAGAGCGTTGAACTGCGTCCGCGCGTTTCCGGCTACATCGACAAGGTCAACTACGTTGAAGGCCAGGAAGTGAAGAAGGGCGAAGTGCTCTTCACCATCGACGCGCGCAGTTACCAGGCCGAGTACGATCGGGCAGCCGCCGAACTGGCCCGCGCCCGTACCCAGGCCACGCTGGCCCGCAGCGAGTCCGAGCGCGCCAAGCGGCTGTCCGAGCAGCAGGCGATCTCCACCGAGACCGCCGAGCAGCGCCGTGCGGCTGCCGACCAGTCCGGCGCCGCCGTGCAGGCCGCGCAGGCAGCATTGGATGCCGCCCGCCTCAATCTTGAGTTCACCAAGGTGCGGGCACCGATCGACGGCCGTGCCGGCCGCGCGATGGTCACCGCCGGCAACCTGGTCACCGCCGGCGACAGCGCCAGCGTGCTGACCACGCTGGTCTCGCTGGGCACGGTGTTCGTCTACTTCGATGCCGACGAAAGCACCTTCCTGCGCTACGCCCAGATGGCACGCAAGGGTGAGCGCCCGAGCGAGCGTGACAGCGCGCTGCCGGTGAAGGTCGGCCTGTCCGGTGAAGAAGGCTACCCGCACACGGGCAAGGTCGACTTCCTCGACAACCAGGTCGCCCGCAGTACCGGGACCATCCGCGTCCGCGCGCTGCTGGACAACGCCGATCGCCAGTTCACGCCGGGCTTGTTCGCCCGCGTGCAGCTGCTTGGCAGCGGCCAGTTCCAGGCGCTGCTGATCGACGACAAGGCCGTGCTGACCGACCAGGACCGCAAGTACGTGTACGTGGTCGACAAGGATGGCAAGGCCCAGCGCCGTGACATCCAGCTCGGCCGCACCGCCGACGGCCTGCGTATCGTCGAGCACGGCCTGGCCGCCGGTGACAAGGTGATCATCGATGGCGTGCAGAAGGTCTTCATGCCGGGCATGCCGGTGCAGGCCAAGGCGGTGGCGATGCAGCCACAGCCGGCGCCGGCACCGGGCCGCGATGCCACCGCTGCCCTGAAGCACTGATCCGCCGTCTCCTGATCCGCGTTTCCGCTTAGCTGCCGGCGCCAGCGGCAGCCTTCCCTGCCTTCGTCATCCCGGCGAGGGGCGGGGTGGCTGTTGCCCGCCGAATGCCTTTCCCAGGAATTCCTCCATGGACTTTTCCCGCTTCTTCATCGACAGGCCGATCTTCGCGGCGGTGCTGTCGATCGTGATCTTCGCCGCAGGCCTGATCACGATTCCAATCCTGCCGATCAGTGAGTACCCCGAAGTGGTGCCGCCGTCGGTGGTCGTACGCACGGTGTATCCGGGCGCCAACCCCAAGGTCATTGCCGAGACCGTCGCCACGCCGCTTGAAGAGGCCATCAACGGCGTCGAAGGCATGATGTACCTGAAGTCGGTGGCCGGCTCGGACGGCGTGCTGCAGATGACCGTCACCTTCCGCCCGGGCACGGACCCGGACGCAGCGGCGGTGAAGGTGCAGAACCGCGTGGCGCAGGCGCAGGCGCGCCTGCCCGAGGACGTGCGCCGGCAGGGCGTGACCACGCAGAAGCAGTCGCCAACCTTCCTGATGGTGGTGCACCTGACCTCGCCGCAAGGCAAGTACGACACCCTGTACCTGCGCAACTACGCGCGCCTGCACGTCAAGGATGCGCTGGCGCGTATTCCGGGCGTGGGTGATGCGCAGATCTTCGGTGGCGGCGACTACGCCATGCGTGCCTGGCTGGACCCGGACAAGGTGGCTTCGCGCGGCCTGACCGCCAGCGACGTGGTGCGCGCCATGCGCGAGCAGAACGTGCAGGTGTCGGCCGGCCAGCTTGGCGCCGAACCGCTGCCGGACAGCAAGTTCCTGACCCTGATCAACGCCCAGGGCCGGCTGAAGACCGAGAAGGAATTCGGCGACATCGTGCTCAAGAGCGGCACCGATGGCGAGATCGTGCGCCTGTCCGACGTGGCCCGCCTGGAACTGGGTGCGGGCGACTACACCCTGCGCTCGCAGCTGGACGGCAAGAACGCGGTGGGTATCGGTATCTTCCAGTCGCCGGGTGCCAACGCGCTGGAAATCCGCGATCAGGTCATCTCGACGATGGACGAGATGCAGAAGACCATGCCGGCCGATGTGAAGTACGAAGCGGTGTATGACACCACCATCTTCGTGCGCGACTCGATCAAGGCCGTGGTCTCCACGCTGCTGGAAGCGATCGCCCTGGTGGTGCTGGTCGTGATCCTGTTCCTGCAGACCTGGCGTGCGTCGATCATTCCGTTGATCGCGGTGCCGGTGTCGGTGGTGGGTACGTTCGCCGCGCTGTACCTGCTGGGCTTCTCGATCAATACGCTGAGCCTGTTCGGCCTGGTGCTGGCGATCGGCATCGTGGTCGACGACGCGATCGTGGTGGTGGAGAACGTTGAACGCAACATCGAGGAAGGCCTGTCACCCACCGCCGCGGCCCACCAGGCCATGCGCGAAGTGTCCGGCCCGATCGTGGCGATCGCGCTGGTGCTGTGTGCCGTGTTCGTGCCGATGGCCTTCCTGTCCGGTGTCACCGGCCAGTTCTACAAGCAGTTCGCGGTCACCATCGCCATTTCCACGGTGATCTCGGCGATCAATTCGTTGACCCTGTCGCCAGCCCTGGCCGCGCGCCTGCTGAAGGCCCATGGCGCTCCGAAGGACGGCCCGAGCCGCCTGATCGACCGCCTGTTCGGCTGGGTGTTCCGTCCGTTCAACCGCTTCTTCAAGTCCAGCTCGGAGAAGTACGAGCGTGGCGTGGCCCGCATCCTCGGCCGCCGCGGTGCGGTGTTCGTGGTCTACGCGATCCTGCTGGTCGGTACCGGCGTGATCTTCAAGCTGGTGCCTCCGGGCTTCATTCCGACCCAGGACAAGCTGTACCTGATTGCCGGTGTGAAGCTGCCGGAAGGTTCGTCGATCGCCCGCACCGATGAAATGCTGCGCAAGGTCGCCAAGATCGCCCAGGAAACCGATGGCGTCGCTCACACCATCTCGTTCCCCGGTCTGAACGCGCTGCAGTTCACCAATACGCCGAACACCGGTGTGGCGTTCATCCCACTCAAGCCGTTCGCCGAGCGCCATGGCCGCACCGCCGCGCAGATCAATGCCGAGATCAACCAGAAGATCGCCGGCCTGCAGGAAGGCTTCGCGTTCGCGATGATGCCGCCGCCGATCCTCGGCCTGGGCAATGGCAACGGCTACCAGATGTTCATCGAGGACCGTGGCAACCTGGGTTACGGCGCGCTGCAGAATGCGGTGCAGGCCATGCAGGGCACCGTCGCGCAGACCCCGGGCATGGCCTTCCCGATTTCCAGCTACCAGGCCAACGTGCCGCAGCTCGATGCCGAGGTGGACCGCGTCAAGGCCAAGGCACAGGGCGTGCAGCTCACCGAACTGTTCGACACCCTGCAGACGTACCTGGGTTCGGCCTACGTCAACGACTTCAACCAGTTCGGCCGTACCTGGCAGGTGATCGCCCAGGCCGATGGTCCGTACCGCGAGACGGTCGAGGACATCGGCAAGCTGCGCACCCGCAATGACCGCGGCGAGATGGTGCCGATCGGTTCGATGGTCACCATCAAGCAGACCTTTGGCCCGGACCCGGTGCTGCGCTTCAATGGCTATCCGGCAGCGGACCTGGCCGGTGAAGCCGACCCGCGCCTGTTGTCCTCGGCCGAAGCGATGACCAAGCTGACCGAGATCGCCGGCAAGGTGCTGCCGGTGGGCATGACCACCGAATGGACCGACCTGAGCTACCAGCAGGCAACCCAGGGCAAGGCCGCCTTCATCGTGTTCCCGGTGGCGATCATGCTGGCCTTCCTGGTGCTGGCCGCGCTGTACGAGAGCTGGTCGCTGCCGCTGGCGGTGATCCTGATCGTGCCGATGACCCTGCTGTCCGCGCTGTTCGGCGTGTGGCTGACCGGTGGTGACAACAACGTGTTCGTGCAGGTCGGCCTGGTGGTGCTGATGGGTCTGGCGTGCAAGAACGCGATCCTGATCGTCGAATTCGCCAGAGAGCTGGAGATGGGCGGCAAGGGTATCGTTGAAGCCGCGCTGGAAGCCTGCCGCCTGCGCCTGCGCCCGATCGTGATGACCTCCATCGCCTTCATCGCCGGCACGGTGCCGCTGGTGCTGTCTCACGGTGCAGGCGCCGAAGTGCGCTCGGTGACCGGCATCACCGTGTTTGCTGGCATGCTGGGTGTGACGCTGTTCGGCCTGTTCCTCACCCCCGTGTTCTACGTGGCCCTGCGCAAGTTCGTCACCCGCAACGGTGGTGGCCAGCTGGTGCAGCACGGCGAACCGACCATCCATCACTGACAGGGAACGTTGCTGACACTGGCCGCCCGGTCGGTGTCGGTTTTCCCCCTCATCAAGGCATGACTCCATGAACTCCCATCAGAACAAGATCGCACTGGTTACCGGCGCCACCCGTGGCATCGGCGCCGAAACCGTACGCCAGCTGGCCAGCAACGGCGTGCATACGCTGCTGGCCGGGCGCAAGCGTGAGGCCGCCGTGGAGCAGGCGCTGAAGCTGCAGGCCGAGGGCCTGCCGGTGGAAGCACTGCAGCTGGACGTCACCGACAGCGCCAGCATCGCCGAGGCGGTGCAGCAGGTGCGCGAGCGCCACGGCCGCCTCGACATCCTGGTCAACAATGCGGGCGTGTTGCTGGAAAATCCGGCGCAGCGGCCGTCGGAGCAGTCGTTGGACACCTGGCGCCGCACCTTCGAGACCAACGTCTACGCACTGGTCGCGGTGACCCAGGCCTTCCTGCCGCTGCTGCAGCAGGCCAAGGCAGGCCGCATCGTCAATGTCTCGAGCATCCTCGGTTCGCAGACCCTGCATGCCGATCCGGCGTCGGGCATCTACGACATGAAGGTTCCGGCCTACAACGCCTCCAAGGCCGCTGTGAACAGCTGGACCCTGGCACTGGCGCACGAACTGCGCAACACGCCGATCAAGGTCAACACCGTGCACCCGGGCTACGTGAAGACCGACATGAACGGCGGCCACGGCGAAATCGAAATCGCCGAAGGCGCGCGCTCCAGCGTGCAGATGGCGCTGATCGGCCATGAAGGCCCGAACGGCAGCTTCACCTACCTGGGCGAGGTGCTGCCATGGTGATCCGCACGTTGGCGATGGCCGTCTCCAGCCTGGTGCTGGCGGGCTGTGTCAGCGTCGGCCCGAACTACAAGGCCCCGGTGCAGGAACCGGTGGTCCTGCAGGGTGCACAGCAGCCGGTGTTCAGTACCGCTTCGCCGGTCGCCAGCTGGTGGGCGCAGTTCGATGATCCGGTGCTGGAACAGCTGGTGCACGGCGCACTGTCGGACAACCTGGACCTTCGCGTGGCCGTGGCCCGCGTCAGCCAGGCCCGCGCGGTGTTCGTGGAAAGCCGCCTCGACCAGGCTCCGCACGTCACCGCTGGCGGCAGCTACGACCGCCGCAAGCAACCCGATCCGCAGCTGGGTGGGCAGCGGGTGTTCAGTGAAAGCTACCAGCTCGGCTTCGACGCCGGCTGGGAGCTGGATCTGTTCGGCCGCAAGCGCCGTGCTGCTGAAGCCGCGCGCGCCGACCTCGGTGCCGAGCAGGCCAACCTGGCCGATGCGCAGGTCCTGGTCGCCGCTGAAGTGGCACGCAATTACTTCGAGCTGCGTGGTACGCAGAAGCGCATCGCGGTGGCCCAGCACACGCTGGAAAACCTGCGCGATACGCAGAAGCTGACTGAGGCGCGCTGGGAGCTGGGCGCAGGCAGCGAGCTGGATGTGCAGAGCAGCCGTGCCCGCCTGAAGGCGATCGAGGCTGACATCCCGTTGCTGGAAGTGGCCGAGGCGCAGTCGCGCAACCGGCTGGCCGTGCTGCTCGGCCAGCGCCCGGAAGTGCTGACTGACATGCTCGCGCCGCACGACGTACCGGCCTTCGCCAAGGCACTGCCGCTGGGCGATACCCGCGAACTGCTGCGCCAGCGTGCCGACGTGCGCGTGGCCGAGCGTCGCCTGGCGGCTGCGACCGCACGCGTGGGCGTGGCCACGGCGGACCTGTTCCCGCGGTTGTCGCTGTCCGGCTTCGTCGGGTTCCTCGGCGGCGATGCCAGCGGCCTGGTCAATGGCAGCAACAAGGCCTGGTCGCTGACCCCGTCGCTGAGCTGGGCGGCATTCGACTTCGGCACCGTGCGTGCACGCCTGCGCGCCAGCAAGGCTGAAGCCGAAGGCGTGGCCGCGCAGTATGAGCAGGCGGTACTGCTGGCCCTGGAAGACACCGAGAACGCGCTGACCCGCTATTCCAAGCAGCAGGCACGGTTGGCGATCGTGGTCGAGCAGGCGCAGGCGGCACGGCGTGCCGAATCGCTGGCGCAGATTCGCTATCGCGAGGGCTCCGAGGACTTCCTGACCCTGCTGGATGCGCAGCGCACGCAGCTGGCAGCCGATGATGCGTTGGCGGCGGCCGAGTCCGAGGTCAACGTCAGCGTGGTGGGCGTGTACAAGGCGCTGGGCGGCTGGGGGCAATCACCGCAGCAACCGAGCGTGGCGCAGGTGCAATGACTCCAGGGGGGACGGAGGCCGTGGCTTCCGTCCCTTTGCTCTTTCAGGGCCACTGATTGGCCGGCACCTCGCGCTCGCGCATGCGCACGATGCAGAAGCGATGGCCGGTCGGTGCTTCCATCACCCACCAGCGCTTGACGAAGCCTATCCGTCGCGCGCCGAGCTTCTCCAGGCGGTCGGCTTCGGCATCGATGTCGTCGCTCTCGATGTCCAGATGCACCCGTGACGGGTGATCGACCCGCTGGACCTCAACGTCCAGGCCCGCCGGTGCGCCCAGCAGGTCGGCATACTCGGCGCCCCCTTCGGCACGCGCCGCCTGTGCCTGCAGGCCGAGCGCGGCGGCCCAGAAACGGGCGCCTTCGTCGGCGGGAAGGTCCTGGCAGTCGATGATGAATCCAGCCAGCCGGCTCTGGTGTGCCATGTGCTGCTCCGCACTTCGAGGGGTACGCGGCAGGGTAGCGCGTTGCATTCCGCGTACGTCTTCACCTTCGTGACGTTTCTGACTCTGCCGGATTTCGGGCCCGCCGTGTAACTAGTGGGTCAGGCACTCGGGAGGAAGGCGATGGCGGACGGAAGGCGGGATACCCAACGGATATTGTTCGGCGACCCGGGTCCACCGGGTGCGGGGCTGTCAGTGGCAGTCGTGGTACTGCTGGTGCTGGCGACGATGGCCGCAGCGGTCGGTTTCCTGCGCCTGCAGGATTCGATGCTGGGACTGGGCCTGATCGGCGTGGCGGTGTTCCTGGCGATAGGGGCCCGCATCTGCCAGGCGCGCGATCAGCATCAGGCCCTGTATCGCCTGCTGTCGCGGCAGCCGCCGCTGTAGCTGCGGCTGCCGTGCGGGGTCAGTGCTGTGGCCAGTCCAGTTCGACCACCAGCGGGAAATGATCCGATGGCAGCACGCCATCGATGCGGCGGTCATCGGTCAGGAAGCTGCGCGCGTGGAAACCGCGCACCAGCACCCAGTCCAGCTGCGCGGTGGCCTTGCCAGTGAAATCGTGGAAGGTCAGTCGCGGGCCCTGCGGTGTCTTCACCTGGGTACGGGTGTCGTGCAATACGCGGGTGAATGCCTTGTAGGTGTCGCCGCCGGGTTCGCTGTTGAAGTCACCGGTCAGCACCACCGGCAGGTCGGCCGGCAGGCCGGCCACGCGCCTGCCGATCAGCTCGGCACCTTTCACCCGACGTGGTTCGTCCTCGTCGCGGTAGGGCAGGTGGGTATCCATGAAATAGAAGCGGCGGCCGTCATCGATGCGGCGGAACAGCGCCCAGGTGACCATGCGTGGATACAGGTTGCCCCAGGTGATGCTGCCGGGCACATCGGGCGTATCAGACAGCCAGAAGTTGCCTGATTCCTCGATCGCCAGCACCTTGCTGTCGTAGAACACGCCCATGTGCTCGTCGCCGCTGCCGCCGCGGCGGCCCTCGCCGAACCAGCGGTAGCCGGGCAGGTGCTGGGCAAGGTAATCGGCCTGCTCCTGCACCAGCTCCTGGGTACCGATCACCGCCGGGTGCGCATCGAGGATGACCTTCACCATCGCATCGCGACGATCGGGCCAGCGCTTGCCGGGCTCGGTATCGGCCGGGGTGCGCACATTGAACGACATCACCTTCAACGGCGCAGGGGCTGCGGCCCAGGCGCTGGTCGCAGGCAGGGCAAGCGCCAGCAGGGCACAGAGTACGGGGCGACGGAAACGCGACAACATCGTGGAATCCCTCCATTCCATGAAAACGGTTTCACAGAGCATGCCACGAATGCGCGGACAGCGTTATGCAGGGATGGGTGGCTCGCGGATGCCGGGCGGGCGATGAACGTCCCACCCGGTGGACCGCGCACCGGCGATCACGGGTCGTAGCTCATCCCGTCGCCTGCCTTCTGCAATCGCGCAGATGCCCAGCGCGTATGCAGCACGCTGATCAGGCAGCAGGAAGTGTCTCCATCCTGATCAGTCTTCAATCTCGCCACGGCGGCCTGCCGCGCGCACTGCCTGAGCGGTGGTGGCCACGCCAAGTCGTTGCCGTGCTCGCCGCAGGTGGTTCTCAACGGTGCGCGCAGACAGCCCCAGCGTGGCCGCTATCTCTGCCTGGCGCCGTCCAGCGGCGACCCAGCGCAGCACCTCGCGTTCGCGTGCGCTCAGCGCGCCCGCGCGGATGTCGGCCGGCGCTTCGGCCAGACGCCGCGCCGCACGGAAGGCGGAGGTGCCGACCATGTCCAGCAGCACACGCGCGCTGGCGGATGCATCAATCGAGGTGCCGGCAAAACTGACCGCACCCTCCAGACCGGTCGGGCCGAACACCGGAACCTGCAGCCCATGCAGGCCATCGCCGCGCGGCTGCTTCACCACCTGATAGCGTTCGCCGCGCACGCCCTGGCGCTTGCTCCAGAAGAACGGCGCAGTGCTGTCCAGCACATGACGGTTGACCGGGCAGGCATGCAGGTAGCGGGCGAGTGCGGTATCGCTGCCGTCACCGAACCAGTCACCTTCGATCCAGTACACGCGCTGTGCGCCGCGCTCCAGCCCGGTTCCGGTGGCAAACACCAACAGGCGGTCGTAGCCCAAGGGTGAGGCGGCGGCGCGCAGCACGCCGCCCACCGCAGGCAATGACCGAGCCTGTTCCAGTTCCAGCAGCGCGGGCACCAGCGCAGGCATGGGCTCAGCGCCCCGCCAGTGCATCGAGCAGCGTACGCGCGGCCAGCTTGCCCAACGCATTGCCGGCCAGCGGGCTGTCGCCGGTCAGCAGCAGGCGATCCTGCAGCACGCTGCCATCGATGCCCTCATTGACGATCTGCACGCCCTGCTGGGCCAGTCGTTCGCCGAAGAACCAACGCAGCTGCCCGGGCATGTAGCCGATCTCCGGTGTCTGCCGGTCCATTGCGTCGGGGAAGGCGCAGATGCGGTAGCCGCGGAACAACGAGTCACCCTCGGCTTCGTCGACGCCCGCTGCCAGCAGCGCCGCCGGGCCATGGCAGAGGGTGATGATGTGGCGCTGCTCGGCCATGGCCCACTGCAAGGTGGCCTTCACAGCGCGGCTTTCCGGGAGGCCGATCAACGCGCCGTGCCCACCGGGAATGAAGACAGCGGCGTAGTCCGAATCGGTGCCCAGGCCGGCCACCACCTGGTCCAGCTGCAACGGCTGGCGGAAGCGTGCCTGGTAGCGTTCGTACAGGGCGCCGATCTCGCTGTCCTTGTGTGGGAAGGCCCACCATTCGAACTTGACCGGGTTGCCGGACAGCGTCGCCACGTCGATGTCGAAGCCGGCCTTGTCCAGGTGGTACATCGGCAGCAGGGTTTCCACCGGATGGTTGCCGGTGGAGAACAGGTGGCCATTGGCGGTCGGCAGATAGCGCTCGTCGGCGGCGATCATCAGCACCTTCCAGCGACCATCGCGGCGCGCATCCGGATAGTCGGCGCCGGACAGGTCGCTCTTGGGCGAGGTGAACTGCGAGAGCGAATACGGGGACGGGAAGAAGGCATCGCGCTCGGCCGGATCGGGGCTGGGCTGGCGGCTGGGCTCTTGCGTGTTCATGCAGACCTCCGTTGGGGGAAAGTGAGCCCAGCATAGGAGGCCGGACGCGCAGGCGCGATGAGGGATTCCCCTCAATCGGCCGCAACCAGGATGCTGCAGTGCGCCACCCGGCCGGTTGGACAGCGGGATTATGTCGTGTTATCTAGCCGGTGCCGGGATAATCCCGGCATAACCACACAGCAAGCAAAGGAATGAAAATGAAAAGATTCGCCCGAGCATTGCGCGTCACTCTGAATATTCATCCGAACGAAAAGAGCAGCGTGTGGAATACCTGGCCTCTGTCGGTCGAATTCTGATCCTGCGGGCCAAACCCGCGATTGAGCGGTAGCAAGACGAAGGGACTCGTCTTTCGAGTCCCTTCCTGCCGGAGACGCACTGCATGCAAGGGATGTCGAATGAAGGCAGCGCCATTGCTGCCGAGCGCCTGGCTGCGCGCGTGGAGCGCGAAGGGCCTGTGCTGAAGCTGGAAACCGGTGGAATCGGGGTGTTCTGCCCGGAACTGGCCGGCAAGGTCGACAAGGAGAATTCCGAGCACCTGTTCGTGGTCGAGTCGCTGGCCGACCTGTTCCGCCGGCACGAACGCGTGCGCTGGACCGAAGTGCGCAGCCTGATTGCCACGCGCAGTGCTGAACTCACCAGTGCACAGACTCTGGAGGCGTTGCAGTCGCGCATGCGGCAGGCATTGGACGCACTGTGCGGGCGCGAGCTGGATGCCACGCCAGCCGTGTGGAAGGTGATGGCGCATCCGCTGGTGCCACTGGTGATCGATGGGCTCGACGCACGCGGCACCGCAGCCATCGAACGCGCCCTGCATCTGCGCTACACCACCCAGGTCGAGCAGGTCATCCATCGGCGCCACCTGCTGCGCAACTTCCTCATCGGCCGTGCCGAATCACGGGCGATCGCCGCCGAACTCAAGCGCCGGGTCCGCAGCGGACGTTCGGCGCTGGACTACGCGCAGTCATTGCTGAGCCTGCGAGAGCGCATCGGCCTGGACAAGGTCACCTACCTGGTCACCGTGCAGCTGATCGCCATTTCCGGCGTGCCCGGCATGATGGCCGCCTGCCTGCTGTTGGCGATGCAGATGCATCCACACTGGCGCCAGCGCATCGAGGAGGAATTCGCGCCGCTCTCGGATGCGGAGATCCATGCGCTGCCGATCGCCAGGATTCCCTGCACGATGCGCTTCCTGAAGGAAGTGATGCGGCTGTACTCCACGCCCTTCAACAACCGCCGGGTGGCCGCCTGCGATCTGCAGGTGGAAGGGCAGGCCATCGCCGAAGGCACAGTGTTCGAGTTGAGTTCGTTCATCCAGCACCGCTCGGCGAAGTACTGGGATGACCCGCTGCAGTTCGATCCTGATCGCTGGTTGCCCGAACGGCGCAAGCGTACCGCCGGCATCTATGTGCCTTACGGCTTCCCAACGCGTTCCTGCGTGGGGTCGGCGGTCGGCAATGCACAGCTGGTACTGCTGTGCGCGCTGCTGGCACGCGAGTTCCGCTTCACCCCCAGCGCCGACTATCGGCCCGAGGTGCGCATGGAGGGCTTTGCGATTCCGGCGGCGCTGCATGGCACGTTCTCGCGGCGTACGGCCGGTGCCTGATCTGTCGGGACGGCGGCTTACTTTCCCGTTCGCCCGTGTGCCTGCATGTCCTCACGCAGGATCCGCCGCAGCTCGACGATGGCCGGCGTAGCTTCCTGCACGCTGTGTCCGGACACGATCACCTTCTCCGAATCCGCGTGCGGCAGGTGTGAACTCCAGTAGGGCACCAGCCCGTCATCGGTCTTCTCAAGTGGGCCATCGGCCTTGGCGCGGGCGATGATCGAGTGGTAGTGCACCTTCGGTGACATCGGCAGGTCAGCCACGGCGCGGACGAACGGGTCGTCCTTGTCCAGGTTCTGGATGCTGTTCATCTGGTAGCCGTGCTTGCCGTCATTGCGGTCGATCTGGCCGTCGTTGGCAATGGTGGCGACGTCTTCCAGCACGGTCAGTGGCAACCGCACCAGCCGGCCGATCCATCGGCCGAGGCGGGTGCCCGCCACGTCGGTGCCGCGATGCGGCGTGGCGATGAACACCACGCGGGACACTTCCGGTTCCGGCAGGAAGGTCAGCACCGGTGCGCCTTTGGTGCGCAGCAGTTCGCGCTGGGCGGGCGTCATCTGCGCGGTGGCCAGCAGGGTGTCGACCAAGTGGTCGCCGGAGGAGGAGATCATCAACCGTGCGATGACCCCGCCCATGCTGTGCCCCACCAGCACCATGTCATGCGAGGCCTGCGCCTTGCCGCTGGGGTCGAAGTGCTTGAACACTTCAGCCAGCGTGTGGCGCATCGCATCGTGGCTCATCGCGATGGGCATGTTGGTCGGGTAATAGAACTGCCAGACCTGGAAGTCCCGGCGGATCTCGTCGTCGCGCAGCAGTTCGTTGGCCACGTTGACCCAGGCTTCCGGACTGCTGGCCAGGCCATGGATCATCAGCAGCACGCGGCGGTTCGGGTCATAGGGCTGCATCATGTACAGATGCGGCGTGTCGATGCCGCCCTTGCCGCCGAACAGCGTGCGCAGCGACTGTCGGCTGAAGTTGGAGCGGGCCAGCCACAGCGCATAGCCGGCAGTGAAGTTGGCCGCCAGTGGCACCTGCTGGCCGTGCAGGGTCACTTCCGAAACCTGGTAGGGATCGTGGATCTCCAGCTCCGGCTCGTCATCGTGCAGCACCTCCCACAGGTTTTTCCCCGAGAAGCGCAATAGCACCGTCATCGATGGCGAGGGCATCTCGCTCCAGCTCTGCGTGGCCGAAGTGCTGGCCTGCGTTGCCTGCGCCGCTGCCGGAGGCGTGGTGGCCGTGCTGCCGGCCGGGTCATCCATCACTGCCACCAGTTCGGCACCGAAGCCATCGCGGCGATGCACGCTTCGCAGCGTGCCGGTGAACGAGAGCGAGGCGGCGGGTACCAGCTCGCTGGGGGTACGCTGGTCCAGCGCCGATGCTTCGTCTGAAGGGGCCAGCACGAAGGTCCAGCGGCCCAGTTGGAAATGGCTGGCCTGGCCGTGCACGCGCCCGGTGGCATAGGCGTTGTAAAGCTGCACCGAGGCTTCCTGCACAGCCAGGTTGTAGTAGTCGCGCACCTGGGTCTGGCGGTCTTCGAAGCCGCGCTGGTTCGCCGTGCGCTCGGTGAAGAACAGATAGGCATAGGCCTGGCGCGCGACCTGCATCCACGCATCGAGGCGTGGCTGGAAGTCGGCATCCAGCTCGGTGATTGCCGTCTTGGCGCGGCCGGATGCCGAGTACTCGCGCTTTGGCGCCGGCAGGGTCATCGCATACTGCAGCCACAGCTCGGCCAGGCTGGAGCGCTTGTCTTCCTCGCGCACCACGATGCTGCCTTCCATCGCCTCGATGCAGGGCAGGCCGGGCTTGGCACAGACGCCCTCGTCGAGCCCGGCCACGCGCAGGGTCTCGATGGTCGCCGCGCTGAGCTTGCCGGAGGTCAGGATGTCACCGCGCTTGAGCGCGATGTACTGGCCGGGCGTGACTGAGGCAACCTGCACCGACGGCCCGAACTGGCGAAGCGTCGCGCAGCCGCCCAAGGTGAGCAGCACGGTGATGATGAGTGTCGTGCGGCCGATGAAGCCCAAGCCCGTGGTAGCCATGCGATGCTCCTGCGCGGTGGCGCCACTCTAGCAGTGGGCCTGTCAAAGCGGAATAGACCGGACGGTCGGTTTGGGCCTGGCCGCCTTGGGTGAATCAGCCATTCCCGTGTGACACTGCGGCCAATGGAAAGGACACGGTGATCGCGATGGTCTGGCTGGAAACGCGTATTCCCCCGCCCGTGGTAATGCTGCTGTTCGCCGCTATGGGCTTTGCAGCACGCTGGCTGTGGCCGGGTTTGCACCTTCGGGTGCCGGTGCCGGTTCTGCTGGCAGGGGTGACGGTGACGCTGGGTGTCGTGCTCAACTTGCTGCCCAAGATCTCTTTCCGACGCGCCGGTACCACCGTCAATCCTCTGCGACCTTCGGCGTCGAGCGCGCTGGTTACCAGCGGAATCTATCGCCGCACCCGAAACCCGATGTATCTCGGCCAGGCGCTGGTCCTGTTTGGTGCCATGGTGTACCTGCAGAACCTGATCGCGCTGCTGGTGGTGCCGCTGTTCCTGGCGTACATCACTTGGCTGCAGATCCTGCCGGAGGAGCGGGCACTGATGGTCCGCTTTCCCGAGGCGTACGCGCAGTACCGTCATCGCGTGCCACGCTGGCTGTAGCGTCGGCTACGCCATCAGCGGCTGATCTGGCACTTCACCGCCGCCGAATAGCCCTCGTAGTCGTCACCCGCGATCACGTGCAGGGTGTGGCGCTTGTCGATGCGCTTCACGTAGGAAGGTTCCTCGGTATTGGCATGCTCGTTGACCTCGGTCACCGACCAGGCCCTGGCCAGGCGCTTGGGATCGACGCCGTTCAAGTACACGAAGAGGCCTTTCTCGCCTTCGGCCACATTCACATCGGCACTGCTGACCGTGCCGCCAAACAGCGCGACCGGCTTGTCCTCCGGCTCGAACGTGCCGCCCGGCTTCTTGGCCAGGCCGGCCGCCTGCAGCGCATCGATGGCGTCGGCCGCACTGCAATCCGAGCCTGCCTTGCAGGCCAGCAGCGCCTCCAGCGTGGCGATGCCGGGCGGCGCGATGGCCGGGGCTGCGGCGTGCGTGGCTGGGGCTGCGGCGAGCGCGGTGAGGAGCAGGGACATCGCGAGGGGGGCTTTCATGGCAGATCCTTCTGGCGGTCGCGGATGGAGGGACTGCTGTGTTGGAGGTGTCATCCCGATTATGCGCCACACCTCCTGCGCGACGTGCAGGCACAAAAAAGCCGGAACCCCAGTTGACGGGAGATCCGGCTTCTTGCGGCCTCGACAGGCCTTACAGATGGTGGAGGTGGGCGGAATTGAACCGCCGTCCGAAGGCACTCCATCCCCAGCACTACATGCTTAGCTCACCGTTGGATCTCGTCCCCGAACAGCACGGTGCGCAAAGCGCATCCGGGAACCAGCCTGTTGTGTTCTAGTGCCGGACTGACAGGCAGCCGTCCAGCGCGATTCCATGATAGTGACTCTACACCGCGAGCATGGACACAAGCGGTTTCGAGGCTTAGGCCTTAAGCGGCCAGAGCGTAGTTGTCGTCGTTGGCAACTAGAGTTTTGCAGCTGGATTTACGAGGAAAGCTACCCCCTCGGCATGCGCCAGGCGACTTCACAACCCCCGTCGAAACCAATGCACCCCCGGTTTCTTCAAGTTCTGCAAGGTACAAGGCCTGTTTCGTGTCGCCACGGTCAGTGCCTGCCCAACAGTGGCAATGCTACGGCAAAACAGCTGAACAGTCACCTTGGCAATCCACAACAAGTTGTAGAGCCTCCGTCATAGCGGATTGGTAACGTCATGGGCACGAATTTGCGACACACTGGCGGCGACCATCCGGGCCAGGACAAACACGGAGACTGTGGGTGACCGAGGCAAGCCAACAACGCAGCCTGCGACAGCTGGTCGGGCCCGTCGGGGCCGACTACCAGCGGCGCGCGCTGCCGCCCGGCTGGGTCTGGGCGGTACTGGCGGCGTTGCTTGCGGCCACCGCGCTGACCGAACTGCCGGCCACAGCGGCCGCAGCACTGGTCGCCAGTGCGGTGGTGGTGCATTGGTCGCAACGCGGTCGCATCCATTGGCTGGGCTGGCGTCTGCCCGGCATGGCGGTGTTGGCGGCCCTGCTGTGGGGGCCGGAAGTGCTGTCGCAGTGGTTCGAGCACGGGCTGGCCGTGGTCCTGATGTCGCTGGCCAGCCTCAGCATCGGCGTGCATGTGTGGCAGTCGCGGCAGCTGGCGCGCCAGTTGCAGGGCGCTGCCGATTCGCTGGATGACGCCCAGTTGCTGGCCCTGTTGCCGGCCGATGCGGCCCAGATGGCACAGCAGTGGCGCGCGGGCGATGACCGGCATGCCCCGGAACTGGCAGTGGTGATGCACCTGGCCGTGATGCACGCGGCGCTGGCACCGCGCATGCGCGGGCAGGGCATGCTGGCGGGGTGACCCGCCTTTTGTAGAGCCGAGCCTGCGCTCGGCTGCCCTTCTTGCCGAAGCCGAGCATGGCTCGGCGCTACAGCCTTACGCGTCGCGGTTGCCGCGACGCATCACACGCTGCTTCTCGATCGCCCAGTCGCGGTCCTTGGCGGCATCGCGCTTGTCATGGGTCTGCTTGCCCTTGGCCAGCGCGACTTCGAGCTTGATCTTGTTCTTGCTCCAGTACATCGCAGTGGGCACGATCGTGTAGCCATCGCGCTCGACCTTGCCGATCAGCTTGTCGATCTCGTTCCGGTGCAGCAGCAGCTTGCGCTCGCGCCGGTCATTGGCCACCACGTGGGTGGAGGCCTGGATCAACGGGGTGATCTGTGCGCCGATCAGGTAGATCTCGCCGCGCTTCACATAGGCGTAGGCGTCGATGATGTTGCCGCGGCCTGCGCGGATCGACTTGACCTCCCAGCCCTGCAGGGCGAGGCCGGCCTCGAAGCGCTCTTCGATGTGGTACTCGTGGCGGGCACGCTTGTTCAACGCGATGGTTTTGTTGGCCGTCGCGCTCTTTGCTTTATCCTTGCCGCTGTTCTTGCTCATTTCCGTATTGTCTCCGATTCGGGCCCGCCCGGTCGATTGCCGAAACGTCCTGTATTCATGCCTACTATCCGCCGCAGCGCCCTGGTCGAACATTCGGCCGCGCGCATGTTCGACCTGGTCAATGATGTCCAGGCCTATCCGAGCCGTTTCCGCTGGTGCTCGGCTGCCCAGATCATGGAGCAGGGCGAGGACCGCCTGGTGGCGCGCCTGGACCTCGGCCTGGGCTCTTTCAGCACCTGGTTCCAGACCGAAAACACGCTGCGGCGACCGCACAGCATTGATATGCAGCTGCGCGATGGCCCGTTCAAGCAGCTGCACGGCCGCTGGGAATTCCATGCGCTGGCCGAGGATGCCTGCAAGGTCACCCTGACCCTGGAGTTCGAACCCAGCTCGCGCCTGCTCGGTCCGGCGCTGGCAATCGGCTTCCAGGGGCTGGCCGATCGCATGGTCAACGATTTCGTCCGCGTCGCCGACGAGGGCTGAGCGATGATCGAGGTCGAGGTGGTACTGGCCTGGCCGCAGCGGGTGCTGTCGTGCCGCCTGCAGCTGGAAGAGGGGGCCACCGTCGCCGATGCTGTCGCGGCGGCCGCACTGGAAGGCAGTGCCGATTGTCCCGCCGTCGCCGTGCATGGCGTAGTGGCACGCCCGCACCAGGTTCTGCTGGACGGCGACCGCATCGAACTGCTGCGCCCGCTGCTGGCAGATCCGAAGGATAACCGCCGGCGTCGCGCGCTCGGCGGTTGATTCCGGCAGCCGTACCTGCGGACGGGCAGGGGGCTCAGCGGCCCTTCTTCTTCTTGTCCTTCGGCAGATTGCGGCCGAACTGGCGCACGGTCTGCTGGGCCAGGGCCTTGTCGTTGCCCGGGAAGTAATCGCCTTCCCAGCGGGTCACGGTGTCATTCTCGAAGAACACCACGAAGTTCTTCACTTCGGTACGGCCCAGGCGGTTCACGCGCTGGCTGGACGTGTAGTCCCAGCGCTGGGCGTGGAACGGGTCGGGAATGGACGGGGTGCCCAGCAGCGCGGTGACCTGCTGCTTGCTCTGCCCGACCTGCAGCTTGGCCACGGCATCTTCCCGGATCAGGTTGCCCTGATAGATGGGTTGCTTGTAGATGATGCCGCACCCGGTGGTGGACAGGGCGACGGCGGCGACCAACAGGAGATTGCGCATCGGGACTGGCGGTTGGGGAAATCAAACCGATGATACACTCCCGGCGTGCCACCGCGACCCAATCCGAGGCAGCTGGCGCTAAATCGCCAATGAACGGAGACCTATGGAAACACACGACCTGCGTAAAGTCGGCCTGAAGGTGACCCATCCGCGGATGCGGATCCTGGCGCTGCTCGAGCAGCGCAATGCCCAGCACCACCAGCATCACATGACCGCCGAAGACATCTACCGCCAGCTGCTGGAGCACGGCGACGAGATCGGCCTGGCCACGGTGTACCGGGTGCTGACCCAGTTCGAGGCCGCCGGCCTCGTGCTCAAGCACAATTTCGAGGGCGGCCAGGCGGTCTACGAACTGGACCGTGGCGGCCACCACGACCACATGGTCGACGTGGACAGTGGCAAGATCATCGAGTTCGAAAGCCACGAGATCGAGGAGCTGCAGCGCAAGATCGCCGCAGACCATGGCTACGAGCTGGAAGAGCACTCGCTGGTGCTGTACGTGCGCAAGAAGCGGAAGTAGGCCGTTCAGGCCCGCTGGATGCGATGAAACCCCGGGCCTGCCCGGGGTTTTTCGTTGCTTACGGTAGATCCACGCCAGGCGTGGATGGCCCCATGAGCACCTCAAGATCGACCGCCTCGGCCATGGCCCGGTTGCCGGCATCACCCGGGTGGAGGTGGTCGCCGGAGTCGTAGGCGGCGGCCATCCGTGAGGGATCGGCCGGGTCGCGCAGCGCCGCGTCCAGGTCGATCACTGCGTCGAACGGGCTGTCCGTGCGCAGCCAGGCATTGATCCGCTGGCGCAGGGCATCCTTGTCCGGGTGGTAGTAGTCGTCCAGTGGCGTGCCGGGCAGGGCGTCGGCAAACGGCGGCAGGGTGGCGCCAATGATCCGCACGCCACGATGGCGGGCCTGTTCTGCCAGCGCGCGATGCCCCGCCTGCAGTTCGGCCAGCGTGGGCCGGGCCTGGTTCCGGGCGAATGCGGTACCTGGCCAGCTGATGTCATTGATGCCCATCAGCACGATCACACTGGATACCGCAGGCTGGTCCAGCGCGTCGCGCCGGAAGCGGACCAGGGCGGATTCACCCATGCCGTCGCGCAGCAGCCGCCCCCCGGAAATGCCGGCGTTCACCACGGCTATGCCCCGCGCTGCCAGGCGCGCGGCCAGATGATCGGTCCAGCGCTGGTCCTGGTCGAGGCTGGCGGTGGCACCGTCGGTTATCGAATCCCCGATCACCACCACGCTGCGCGCGTCGGCGCCGGCCTCGACGTCAATTCCGGTCAGCAGCAGGCGGGCGGTGGTGCTGCTGGCTGCGTTCAGGGCCTGGGCCCGGCTCTGGTCGCCGGGGGCGATCCAACTGGTCTGGCGGCCTGCCCAATGGAACGTCTGAACGGTTGCCGGCCCCGGCACAAAGACGCTGACCTGCACTGCCTGGCGGTCATCCGTGGCCAGCGGGAGCGGATCGCTCAGCTGTTCCTGACCGGCCCCGATCAACACCCCGGGCTGGCCGCCGAAGCTGAGCGGTTGCGGGATGGCGCCCGCGCGTGCGGCCACGCTGGCTGCTCCGATCCGCAGCGGCTGGGTGCCGTAGGCATTGCTCAGCCGCACCCGCAGCCGCGGGCCGCCCAGGCTGATGCGCGCCGTCTGGCGGAAGGTCTGGTCCTGCAGTGTGGCCGGGACCAGGGTCGGGAACAGGAAATCCGCGTTCCAGACCGGCTGCGGGCTGGCCTGCCAGCTGGCGACCCAGTGCGGGGCGGATGCGGCACTGGCGGCGCCGGACACGGCGAGCAGGGCGGTGGCGGTGAGCTGGCTCAAGCGGTTCATCGGGCAGTCCCGAGTGGAGGGACCGCCATGGTGATTCCGTGCTTATCTGTGAACTAGACTGCGCATGGACAATCATCTGTGAACTGGATTCATTGCCATGGCGCGACCTGACATCAACCGATCCGGCGAACTGGAAGTGTTCGTGCGCGTGATCGAGACCGGTGGCTTTTCCGCTGCGGCCCGCACGCTGGACATGACGCCGTCGGCGGTCAGCAAGCTGGTGGCGCGGCTGGAGCATCGGCTGGGCACGCGCCTGCTGCAACGCTCCACCCGCCAGCTGCAGCTGACCCCGGAAGGCTGCGCGTTCTATGAGCGTGGCCTGCGCGTGCTGGCCGACCTGGAGGAGGCCGAGCGTTGTGCCAGCGCCCATGCCGAGCCGCGCGGGCGGCTGCGGGTCAACTCCAACGTGCCGTTTGGCCGCCATTTCCTGTTGCCGCTGCTGCCGGCGTTCCTTGAGCGTAACCCGCAGGTGGGCGTGGACCTGACCCTCAACGACGAGGTGATCGACCTGCTTGAGCAGCGCACCGACGTGGCAGTGCGGGCCGGGCCGCTGAAGAGCTCCAGTCTGGTGGCGCGACGGCTGGGCGCGACGCGGATGATGATCGTGGCTGCACCGGCCTACGCGCAGCGGCACGGGCTGCCACGCACTGCCGAGGAACTGCAGTCGCACAACCGGCTGGACATCGGCCACGCGCGTGCGATGCAGGGGTGGCCGTTGCTGCAGGAGGGGCGCGAGCGGATGCTGCTGCCCAGTGGCAATGCCCGCGCCAGCAACGGCGATGCGCTGCGCCAGCTGGTGCTGGGCGGGCTGGGCATGGCGCGGCTGGCGGCATTCCAGGTGCAGGAGGACATTGCTGCCGGGCGCTTGCTGCCGGTGCTGGAAGAGGCCAATCCCGGTGACCTGGAAGAGGTGCACGCGGTGTTCCTGGGGCAGGGCGGTTACCTGCCGCTGCGGGTGCGCGCGTTCCTCGATTTCCTGGTGGAGAACGTGGATCTGGCGCGGCCACGGGGGTAATGCCGGCCGCTGGCCGGCAACCTCACGATCATCATCCACCGGTGTTGGGTTGCCGGCCAGCGGCCGGCACTACCGTGCGGGTGGGTTGTAGATCCATGCCATGCGTGGATAACCGTGAACAGGCCTCAGGCCTGCAGCAGCTTGCGGGCGGCGGCGCGCGCTTCCTTGCTCACTTCCACGCCGCCGAGCATGCGCGCCAGCTCTTCCTCGCGCGCCTTGTTGTCCAGCTTTTCCACTGCGCTCTGGGTCATGCCTTCCACCGGGGCCTTGCTGACCCGGTAATGGGCATGGCCCTTGGAAGCGACCTGCGGCAGGTGGGTCACGCACAGTACCTGGCGCTTCTCGCCGAGCGCGCGCAGCTTCTGGCCGACGATGTCAGCCACCGCGCCGCCGATGCCGGAGTCGACCTCGTCAAACACCATGGTTGGCACTGCATCCAGGTCCAGCGCGGCCACTTCGATGGCCAGCGAGATACGTGACAGTTCACCGCCCGAGGCCACCTTGCGCAGGGCGCGCGGCGGCTGGCCGGCGTTGGCCGCCACCAGGAACTCGACGCGCTCGGCACCCTGCGGGTCGGGCTTGCCGCTGTCCTGTGGCTCCAGTTCGATCAGGAACTGGCCGCCGCCCATGCCCAGCTCGGCGATGATGCTGGTGGTGGTGGCCGACAGTTCGGCGGCGGCGCTGCGGCGGCTGGCGGTCAGCACTTCAGCCTGTACGCGCCAGGCGGCGGCGGCCTTGTCGATCTCGCCGGCCAGGCGCTGCAGGCGCTCGTCGGCGCCACGCAGCTGCTCGACTTCGGCATGCATGCGCTCGCGCTGCGCGCCCAGTTCGTCCATCGGCACGCGGTGCTTGCGGGCCAGGTCGTGCAGGCGGCCGAGGCGGCGCTCGTTCTCCTCGAACTGTTCCGGGTCGGCATCCAGATCGTCGTGCACGCGATCAAGCAGCGACAGGGCTTCGTGCAGCTGGATCGAGGCGTTCTCGATCAGGCCGTCCACCTCGCCCAGGCGCGGGTCGTGCTCGACCAGCCGCGACAGCTCGTGGCGCACCTGCTGCAGCAGGTCCAGCGCGGAGCTGCCGTCATCGCCGTTGAGCTGGTTGCTGGCCGCCTGGCAGGCGCTCAGCAGGGCGCTGGCGTGGGCCTGGCGACGGTGGCTGGCGCCCAGCGCGGCAATCGATTCCGGTTCCAGGTCCTCGCGGTCCAGTTCGCGCAGCTGGTGCTCCAGGAAGCCGATCCGGTCACTGACGTCGCCCTGTTGCGACAACGCCAGCGATTCATCGACCAGTGCCTGCCAGGCCGCGGCGGCGTGGCGCACCTGGCGGCGCTCGTTCTCGTTGCCGGCATAGGCATCCAGCAGGGCCAGCTGCGACGGGCGCGCCAGCAGCGCCTGCTGTTCATGCTGGCCGTGGATCTCCACCAGCAGCGAGGCCAGGTCGCCCAGCTGTGCCAGCGTCACCGGGCGGCCATTGATCCAGGCCCGCGAGCCGCCGTCGGCGCGGATCACGCGGCGCAGCTGGCATTGGTCCTCGTCGTCCAGCTCGTTGTCGGCCAGCCACTGGCGGGCGGCCTGCAGCTGCTCGAGCGCGAACTCGGCGGAAAGCTCGGCGCGGGCGGCGCCATGGCGGACCACGCCGCTGTCGGCGCGCAGGCCGGACAGGAAGCCCAGTGCGTCGACCATCAGCGACTTGCCGGCGCCAGTCTCGCCTGAAACCACGGTCATGCCTGGCCCGAACTCCAGTTCGGTGGCGCGGACGACGGCGAAATCCTTGATCGAAAGATGTCTGAGCATGGGTAAGGGGGTGTCAGCAGCCGCGCAACGCTAGCACGCGGGCGCGGGAGGTCCAATGACTTGCCAAGGCGATGCGCCGCCATTATCTAGTGTCCGTGTCTCACAGGTTGATTCCATGCACGGTTCTCCCGACCAGCTTGCCCCGCGTGCGCGCCACCTGCTGCGCACGCTGATCGCGCGATACATCCAGGACGGCGAGCCGGTCGGCTCGCAGACCCTGGCGCGCGTGGCCGGCCTGGAGGTCAGCCCGGCCACCATCCGCAACATCCTGGGCGACCTGGAGGATCTGGGCCTGCTGGCCTCGCCACATACCTCGGCCGGGCGCATCCCGACCGCGCATGGCTACCGGGTGTTCGTCGACAGCCTGTTGCAGATGCAGCCGCCGGGCGAGGGCGAGCTGGCCCGGTTGCGCCAGGAACTGGCCGGCGGCGGCAGTACCCAGGCCCTGCTCGGCAGCGCCTCGGAGCTGCTGTCGGCGATGAGCCACTTCGTCGGCGTGGTCAGCGCCCCGCGGCGTGAGCAGTTCGCCTTCCGCCAGATCGATTTCGTGGCGCTGGACGGGCGCCGGGTGCTTGCGATCCTGGTATTTGCCGACAACGAGGTGCAGAACCGGGTGATCGAGACCCGGCAGGAGTTTGCGCCAGGCCAGCTGGAGCAGGTCGCCAATTACCTCAATGCGCATTTCGCCGGCCTGCCGATGGCCGAGATCCGTACCCGCCTGCTGCTGGAGCTGCGCGACGCCCGGTCCGAACTGGAGCAGTTGCTGGCCCACAGCATCGAACTGGCCGAGCAGGCCCTGCAGCCGGCGGCCGACGACATGCTGGTGGCCGGGCAGACCCGCTTGATGGGCGTGCAGGACCTGTCCGACCTGGAGCGCCTGCGCGAACTGTTCGAGCTGTTCTCCAGCAAGCGCGAAATCCTGCAGCTGCTGGAGCGGACCATCCAGGCGCCGGGGGTGCGCATCTTCATCGGCGAAGAGACCGGAATGATGCCGCTGCAGGGCGTCTCGCTGGTCACTGCCCCGTATACCGCCAATGGCCAGGTGCTGGGCGTGCTGGGCGTGATCGGTCCCAAGCGGATGGCCTACGACCGGGTGATCCCACTGGTCCAGGCCACCGCCGATGTGCTTGGCGCGGCCTTTTCGCCGGCCGGACGCACGCCGGGAACATCCGACGCTTGAAACGCAGCATCCCGCCCACACTAGGGTGGGTGGAGGCGGAGAGTGACCGCCAGGGACCCAGACATGAACCACGAACATCCAGATATCGAATCCCAGCAGAGTGCCGCCGATGCGGCTGCCACCGCCGGCGTCAACGACGAAGTCGAGCGCCTGCGCGCCGAAGTCGAGCAGGTCAAGGCCGATGCGCTGCGTGAGCGCGCCGACCTGGAAAACCAGCGCAAGCGCGTTGCCCGTGACATCGAGCAGGCCCGCAAGTTCGCCAACGAGAAGCTGCTGGGCGAGCTGTTGCCGGTGTTCGACAGCCTGGATGCCGGCCTGAAGGCCGCCGGCGACGATCCGCACCCGCTGCGCGAAGGCCTGGAGCTGACCTACAAGCAGCTGCTCAAGGTCGCTGCCGACAACGGCCTGGTCCTGCTGGACCCGATCGGCCAGCCGTTCAACCCGGAGCACCACCAGGCCATCAGCCAGGCGCCGACCCCGGGCGCTGCCCCGGGCAGCGTGGTGACCGTGTTCCAGAAGGGCTACCTGCTCAACGAGCGCCTGCTGCGGCCGGCGCTGGTGGTGGTGGCCGCCGACTGACCCTGCCGGGCCGGGCGGCGGGAATCACCTGCGACCCGGCCCGACGCTGAACGCGCCGGGCGACCGGAAACACAGCGTTCGGGAGGTGGCTTGAATGTTCCACGGGCCTCCCCCACATCGTATTCATCCACCGGCCGAACGGCCGGACTGACCCCAACAAGCATCCTCAGGAGTCTCCCCCATGGGCAAGATCATTGGTATCGACCTCGGCACCACCAACTCGTGCGTGGCGATCATGGACGGCGGCAAGGCCCGCGTCATCGAGAATTCGGAAGGCGATCGCACCACCCCGTCGATCGTCGCTTACACCAAGGACGGCGAAGTCCTGGTCGGTGCCTCGGCCAAGCGCCAGGCCGTGACCAACCCGAAGAACACCTTCTACGCGGTGAAGCGCCTGATCGGCCGCAAGTTCACCGATGGCGAGGTGCAGAAGGACATCGCCCACGTCCCGTACAGCATCCTGGCCCATGACAATGGCGATGCCTGGGTCGCCACCAGCGACGGCAAGAAGATGGCCCCGCAGGAAATCTCGGCCAAGGTGCTGGAGAAGATGAAGAAGACCGCCGAGGACTTCCTCGGTGAGAAGGTCACCGAAGCGGTCATTACCGTGCCGGCCTACTTCAACGACAGCCAGCGCCAGGCGACCAAGGACGCCGGTCGCATCGCCGGCCTGGACGTCAAGCGCATCATCAACGAGCCGACCGCGGCTGCGCTGGCCTACGGCCTGGACAAGGGCGACAACAAGGATCGCAAGATCGTGGTGTACGACCTGGGCGGCGGCACCTTCGACGTCTCGGTGATCGAGATCGCCAATGTCGACGGCGAGAAGCAGTTCGAAGTGCTGGCCACCAACGGCGACACCTTCCTGGGTGGCGAAGACTTCGACAACCGCGTCATCGAGTACCTGGTTGAAGAATTCAACAAGGACCAGGGCATCGACCTGCGCAAGGATCCGCTGGCCCTGCAGCGCCTGAAGGATGCTGCCGAGCGCGCCAAGATCGAGCTGTCCAGCGCCCAGCAGACCGAAGTGAACCTGCCGTACGTCACCGCTGACGCGTCGGGTCCGAAGCACCTGAACATCAAGCTGACCCGCGCCAAGCTGGAAGCACTGGTGGACGACCTGATCAAGAAGTCGATCGAGCCGTGCCGCGTCGCCCTGAACGATGCCGGCCTGCGTTCGAGCGACATCAGCGAAGTGATCCTGGTCGGCGGCCAGACCCGCATGCCGAAGGTGCAGCAGGCGGTGACCGAGTTCTTCGGCAAGGAACCGCGCAAGGACGTCAACCCGGACGAAGCCGTGGCACTGGGTGCGGCGATCCAGGGCGGCGTGCTGGGCGGCGACGTCAAGGACGTGCTGCTGCTGGACGTGACCCCGCTGTCGCTGGGTATCGAAACCATGGGTGGCGTGTTCACCAAGATCATCGAGAAGAACACCACCATCCCGACCAAGGCCTCGCAGGTGTTCTCCACCGCCGAGGACAACCAGTCGGCCGTGACCGTGCACGTGCTGCAGGGTGAGCGCGAACAGGCCCGCTTCAACAAGTCGCTGGCCAAGTTCGACCTGTCCGGCATCGAGCCGGCCCCGCGTGGCCTGCCGCAGGTGGAAGTGTCCTTCGACATCGACGCCAACGGCATCCTGCACGTGTCGGCCAAGGACAAGAAGACCAACAAGGAACAGAAGGTCGAGATCAAGGCCGGTTCGGGCCTGTCCGAGGAAGAGATCGCGCGCATGGTTGCCGACGCGGAAGCCAACCGCGAGGAAGACAAGAAGTTCCAGGAACTGGTGCAGGCCCGCAACCAGGCCGACGCCCTGATCCACGGCACCCGCAGCGCCATCACCGAGCACGGCAGCAAGGTCGGCGGCGATGTCATCGGCAAGGTCGAGGCGGCGCTGGCCGACCTGGAAACCGCGATGAAGGGCGACGACAAGGCACAGATCGAAGCCAAGTCGAAGGCACTGGAAGAAGCTGGCCAGTCGCTGTTCGCCGCTGCTTCGGCCGACCAGGGCGGTGCCCCGGGTGCCGACGCCGGCAATGCCGGCAAGGCGCAGGATGACGTGGTCGACGCTGAGTTCACCGAAGTCAAGGACGACAAGAAGTCCTGATCCGGACCGACGCGGGACGCTGGCCACCAGCGTCCCGTTGTCGCATCAGGGTCCTGACCGCCCACCGGCGTGTCGGGGCGCCCGACGCAAGAGCGGACCTGGTTCCGCTCTTCCGCTTTGACGAATCCCGACTTTCCGGAACCCGATTCACGATATGAGCAAGCGCGATTACTACGAAGTGCTGGGCGTTGCCCGCACCGCCACCGACGACGAGCTGAAGAAGGCGTACCGTCGCTGCGCGATGAAGTTCCATCCGGACCGCAACCCGGGTGATGCGGCGGCCGAGGCCTCCTTCAAGGAGTGCAAGGAAGCCTACGAAGTGCTGTCCGACGGCAACAAGCGCCGCATGTACGACAGCCACGGCCACGCCGCGTTCGAGCACGGCATGGGCGGCGGCGGCCCGGGCGGCCCGGACATGAACGATATCTTCGGCGATATCTTCGGCAACATCTTTGGCGGTGGCGGCGGTGGTCCGCGCCAGGCCCGTCGCGGCGCCGACATCGGCTACGTGATGGAGCTGGATCTGGAAGAGGCCGTGCGCGGCGTCGAGCGCCGCATCGAGATTCCGACCCTGGCCGAGTGCGGCGACTGCGATGGCAGTGGCTCCGAGGACGGCAAGGTCGAGACCTGCAACGTGTGCCATGGCCGCGGCCAGGTGCGCATCCAGCGCGGCATCTTCGCCATGCAGCAGGCCTGCCACAACTGCGGCGGCCGTGGCCAGATCATCGCCAAGCCCTGCAAGACCTGCCACGGCAACGGCCGCGTCGAGGAAGACAAGGTGCTGTCGGTGAAGGTGCCGGCGGGCGTCGATACCGGTGACCGCATCCGCCTGCAGGGCGAGGGTGAAGCCGGGCCGGCCGGTACGCCGCCGGGCGACCTGTACGTGGAAGTGCGCGTGCGCGAGCATGCGATCTTCCAGCGCGATGGCGACGACCTGCACTGCGAAGTGCCGATCCGCATCTCGCAGGCGGCACTGGGTGACACCGTGCGCGTGGCTACCCTCGGCGGCGAAGCGGAGATCCGCATTCCGGCCGAGACCCAGACCGGCAAGCTGTTCCGCCTGCGCGGCAAGGGTGTGCGTTCGGTGCGCAGCCGCAGCGAAGGCGACCTGTATTGCCGCGTGGTGGTGGAGACTCCGGTCAACCTCACCACCGAACAGCGCAAGCTGCTGGAGCAGTTCGAAGCCACCTTCGTCGGCGAGGAAGCGCGCAAGCATTCGCCGAAGTCGGCCACCTTCATCGACGGCGTGAAGGGCTTCTGGGACCGGATGACGTCCTGAGTTTCTCAACCGAAGCGTTAAGCGGAAGCGCCGGGCCATGCCCGGCGTTCTCGTTTGCGATCCGCGATGGTTTCCGCCGGGCATGCGCCGCGATGGTGGACCCACGCCATGCGTGGATGCCGTTACCGGAAAAACGCCGCAGGTGTCTGCCCCAGCTGGCGCTTGAACATGCTGGTGAACGCGCTGGGGCTGTCGTAGCCCGTCGCCAGCGCGACATCGATGACCTTGTCACCGACCGCCAGCCGTTCCATCGCGGCCAGCAGCCGTGCCTGCTGCCGCCACTGGCCGAAGGTCATGCCCAGCTCGGTGGCGAAGCGCCGCTGGATGGTTTTCACGTCCACCTCCAGCGCCTGTGCCCAGTCCTGCAGTGTGGCGTCGTCGCCGGGGTGCTTCTGCAGGTGTTGGCAGATCCGCAGCAGGCGCGGGTCGCTTGGCGCAGGCAGGTGCAGAGGCAGCACGTCCATGCGATGCAGTTCGTCCAGCAGAAGGCGCACCACGCGGCCATCGCGGCTGTCCTCGATGTGCTCGCCCTTGACCAGCGTGGCGGCCTGCAGCAGCTCGCGCAGCAGGGGCGACACCTGCACCGCGAACGGCTCGGTCGGCAGGTGCGGGGCAAACGGCGGGTCGATGTACAGGCTGCGCATGTGCACGGCGGCGATGCAGTCCACCCCGTGCACCATGCCGGCCGGCATCCAGATCGCGCGGTTCGATGGCACCACCCAGCGCCCGACTTCCGACCGCACCACCATCAGGCCGGAGATGGCGTAGACCAGCTGGTGGCGCTGATGCTTGTGACCAGGGATGTGGGTACCTACTGGGTACTGGGTGACCCGATAGGTGACCGGGCGATGCAGTGGAACCTCCCGCCAGGGCGCGGCCGGATCGACGTCACTGGCTATGTCCTTTTTGCGATAGGGCATGACCTGAACGCGGCAGAAGGGAGGGAAGGGCAACCGTAGCATGCGGGGCTCGCCCCCAACCTGACTGCGTCCATGTCGACCCTGGCTTCTCCCGCAACGACCTCACGCCCGGCGGCCCCCGGCGTGCTGGCCGCCATTTCCACCTCGCACGTCGTCAACGACATGATGCAGTCGCTGATCCTGGCCATCTATCCGGTGATCAAGGGTGGCTTCAGTCTCAGCTTCACCCAGATCGGCCTGATCACGTTGACCTATCAGCTCACTGCGTCGATCTTCCAGCCGTTGATCGGTGTAGCCACCGACCGCCGCCCGGCACCGTATTCGCTACCGATCGGCATGGCCTCGACCTTGTGCGGCATGCTGCTGCTCGGCTTCGCACCGAACTACGCGATGGTGCTGCTGGCAGCGGCAATGGTCGGCATCGGCTCGGCGATCTTCCATCCGGAGGCCTCGCGCATCGCGCGGCTCGCCTCGGGCGGCCGTCATGGCTTCGCGCAGTCGGTGTTCCAGGTGGGGGGCAATTTCGGTACCGCGTTGGGCCCCCTGATTGCGGCGGCAGTGATCGTGCCGTACGGCCAGCATGCCGCGTCGTGGTTCGCAGGCGCGGCCCTGATCGGCATCGCGCTGCTGACCTATGTCGGCCGCTGGTACGCGCTGCATCTGGGCACGCCGCGCCCAGCCAGTACCGCCTCGATGGCGCCGCGCCATCCACCACGCACGGTGGCCAAGGTGCTGGCGATCCTGCTGGTGCTGATCTTCAGCAAGTACTTCTACATGGCCAGCATCGGCAGCTACTTCACCTTCTACCTGATCCACCATTTCGGCATCCCGGTGGCGCAGGCGCAGCTGCACCTGTTCGCGTTCCTGGTGGCGTCCGCCGCTGGCGGCTTCCTCGGCGGCCCGTTGGGTGACCGGATCGGCCGCAAGCCGATCATCTGGACCTCGATCCTCGGCGTGGCGCCGTTTGCGTTGATGCTGCCGCATGCCGATCTGCTGTGGACCACGGTGCTCGCGGTACTGATCGGCTTCGTGCTGTCCTCGGCATTCTCGGCCATCGTGGTGTACGCGCAGGAGATGATGCCGCACCGCATCGGCATGGTGTCCGGCCTGTTCTTCGGTTTCGCGTTCGGTATGGGCGGGCTGGGTGCCGCCGTGCTCGGCCTGTTGGCGGACAGGACCAGCATCGAGTACGTCTACCAGCTGACCGCGTTCCTGCCGTTGCTGGGCATCGTGGCGGCGTGGCTGCCGCCGTCGCGGCCTGCTGCTCGCTGAGGGGGTTGGGTTGCAGGGCTTGCAGCCCTGCACCCGCAGAGGCAACGGCAACAGCCGAAGCGCGCTATCCGTGGATTGGCGGGGTGGGTCCGGTTGCGGGGGACGCCGTGAATACGTCCCTGCAGGCTCGGTCGCGCCATCCATGCCGCTCACGCCCCCGCAACCCGACCCACCCCGCCTTCGACAGTTTCCTGCGATTTGTCGGTACGGTGTACTGGTCTGGTAGGTGTCGACCTTGGTCGACACCGTAGACCCATGGCATGCGTGGATGAATTCAATTGAATTCTGACAGATGTGTCTACCAAGGTCGACACCCACCAACAGCCGCAGTTACCAACAGCCGCGTGAACCTGTCGAAGGCGGGGCGGTGTCGGAGTGCGGGGTGTCAGCCGCATGGATGCGGCTGCCAAGCCTACAGGGACGTACTTGCGGCGTCCCCGCATTCCGACACCGCCCCGCTTCCCCACGGATAGCTCGCTTTTGCCGTTGCCGTTACTTGCAGCTTCGGCATGTGCAGGGCTGCAAGCCCTGCCGAAAACCCCCTTGGGCGTAGAATGCGACCATGAGCGAATCCCTTGATAACCACCTGGTCCACGGCCGCCGCCAGCGGCCCGACGGCCCGTCGCCGATCGATGTCATCTCGGTCCAGTCGCAACTTGTCTACGGCCACGCCGGCAACGGCGCTGCCGTACCGCCGATGCGCGCGCTGGGCGTGCGCGTGGCAAGCATTCCGACGGTGCTTCTCAGCAACGCGCCGTTCTACGACACCACGCGTGGCCGCGTGCTGCCGGCTGACTGGTTCGCCGACCTGCTGCTGGGCACCCACGAACGCGGCCTGCCGCAGCGGGCGAAGATGCTGGTCTCCGGCTACTTCGGCAGCACCGCCAACGGTGCCGCCTTCGCAGACTGGCTGGACGACATCCTGCCGGGCTGCCCGCAGCTGCGCTATTGCCTGGACCCGGTGATTGGCGACACGCACACCGGCCCCTACGTGGAACCCGGGCTGGAAGCGATCTTCGCCGAGCGCCTGCTGCCGCATGCCTGGCTGGTGACGCCCAACGCTTTCGAACTGAATCGCCTGACCGGCATGCCGGCGCTGGCCGAGGCCGATGCCCTCGCCGCCGCGCGCACGCTGCTGGATCGCGGCCCGCATTGGGTGATCGCGCACAGCGTGGGCGGCACCCCGGGTGAACTGGTGACCCTGGCCGTCGGCCGCGAGGAAACCTGGCGCTGGACCTCGCCGCTGCTGCCGGTGGACGTGGCCGGTACCGGCGATGTGCTGATGTCGCTGGTGGTGTCGTTCCTGCTGCGCGGCGAATCGATGCAGCAGGCGATTTCGCGTGCGATTGCCGGCACCCATGCGGCGCTGGAGGCGACCCTGGACAACGGCTTCGAGGAATTCGACGTGGTCGCCGCCGCGCCGGCGGCGCTGGCCGAAGGAATGCGCTTCCGCGCCGAACGCGTGGCATGAGCGGCCTGGACCCACGCACGCCGCGCACGGTCGGCATCATCGGCAGCGCTGGCGCCTACGGGCGCTGGCTGACCCGCTTCTTCCAGCAGCACCTGCAGCTGCAGGTGATCGGCCACGATCCGGCCGACCCAGGTTCGCACACGCCGGAACACCTGCTGGCGCAGGCCGATGTGCTGGTGTTCTCGGCACCGATCCGGCACACGCCGACGTTGATCGCCGAGTACGTGCGGCAATCGGCGGGCCGCGAGCAGGGCAGGCTGTGGCTGGATGTGACCTCGGTAAAGGAGGCGCCGGTGCAGGCGATGCTGGCCTCGCAGGCCGAAGTGGTTGGCCTGCACCCGATGACCGCACCACCGAAGGCGCCGACCCTGAAGGGGCGGGTGATGGTGGTCTGCGAAGCGCGGCTGCAGCTCTGGCAGGCGTGGGTCGATACGCTGTGCGCCGCGCTGCAGGCCGAGTGCGTGCGGGCCACGCCGCAGCACCACGACCAGATGATGGCGCTGGTGCAGGCGATGGTGCATGCCACCCATCTGGCCCAGGCCGGCGTGTTGCGCCAGTACCAGCCGCAGCTGGGCGATCTGGCTGCGATGATGCCGTACCGTTCGGCATCGTTCGAGCTGGATACGGCGATCATTTCGCGCATCCTGTCGCTCAACCCGGCGATCTACGAAGACATCCAGTTCGGCAACCCGTATGTGGCGCCGATGCTGGAGCGGCTGGTGGGCCAGCTGCAGGCCCTGCAGGCGCAGGTCGGGCAGGGGGACGACGGTGCACGTGATGCCTTCCGCGAGCAGCTCCTGTCGGCCAATCGCAGTGCTTTCGGTGAGCAGGCGCTGGCGGACGGCAACTATACGTTCGAACGCGTGGGCTATCTGCTGGCCGATCTGACCGAGCGCAACGCGCTGTCGGTGCACCTGCCGGAAGACCGGCCGGGCTCGCTGCGTGAGCTGCTGAATGTATTCGAGCAGCATCGCATCAGCCTGGCCTCGATCCATTCCTCACGTACGCCCGGCGGCGAAGTGCACTTCCGCATCGGGTTCATCGCCGGCAGTGATCCGGCCGCGATCACCCGGGCGGCTGCGGAAGTGGATGCCAGCGGCATCGGGCGGGTGCTCGGCTGACCACATTCATCCACAGGTGGTGTGGATGGATCCTGAGCAAATGTGTGGATAACCTCGCTCAGCCCTTGCTGGCAAAGGCTGTCAAGATACCTGGCGAAAAATTGGCCACGCTTCTTTGTTGGGTCGAGCCATGCTCGACTCCTTTTGGCGACAAGCGTGTCGACCCAGGTCGACACCTACCAGAGCGGAGGATGGAGATCCGGTAGCGCGAGCGCGGAGCAGCACGAATGCGGTAGCGCCGGGCCATGCCCGGCGAACCTCAAATCGTCAACCGCAGTTCACCACCACTGGTGGTGAACTCGCGTCCATTGCGCACCAGCTGGCGCCCGTCATCCAGCTCATAGCGCGGCGTGGCTTCGGAGTGGTGCCCGCTGCCGTTCGCCTCGGGCTTGAATTCGATGATGATGTGGCTTTCGCCATTACTGTCGACGGCGGGGAACTGACGGAACGACATCGCGTACCTCCTTCAGCGGATGCTGCGGGTGCGCGGCCAGCTTGGTCTTGCCGATGTTAGCCGGCCGTCATCAATCGATGAACTGCAGTCGTGCCAGTTCAGCGTACAGTCCGCCTTCGGCCAGCAGCTGCGCATGGGTACCTTCGGCGACGATACGGCCCTGGTCCATCACCACGATGCGGTCGGCCTTGAGCACGGTGGCCAGGCGGTGGGCGATGACCAGCGTGGTGCGACCGGCCATCAGCCGCTCAAGTGCCTGCTGCACGCCATGCTCGCTCTGCGCATCCAGCGCGCTGGTGGCTTCGTCCAGCAGCAGGATCGGCGCATTCTTCAGCAACGCGCGGGCGATCGCCACGCGCTGTTGCTGGCCACCGGACAGGCGCGCACCGCGTTCGCCCAGCTCACTGTCGTAGCCTTGCGGCAATGCCCGCAGGAAGCCATCGGCCTCTGCTGCACGTGCGGCGTCCTCGACCTCGGCGTCGCTGGCCTGCAGCCTGCCGTAGCGGATGTTGTCGCGTGCACTGGCTGCGAACAGCGTCGGCTGCTGCGGTACCAGTGCCAGCTGCGCGCGCAGCTCGGCCGGATCGACCTGGCGCACGTCGATGCCATCCACGCAGATGCGGCCGCTGGCCGGATCGTGGAAGCGCAGCAGCATCGACAGCACCGTGCTCTTGCCTGCGCCCGACGGGCCGACCAGGGCCACGGTCTCACCCGGGCGCACATGCAGATTGAAGTGGTCCAGCGCGGCCTGGTCCGGGCGCTGCGGGTAGTGGAACACCACGTCGTCGAACTGGATTTCGCCGCGTAGCGGTTGCGGCAGTGCGTGCGGCTGCGCCGGCGCACGGATCTCGATGTCTTCCTGCAGCAGCTCGCTGATACGGCCCATGCCACCGGCCGCACGCTGCAGCTCGTTCCACACTTCGGCCAGGGCGCCTACCGAGCCGCCGCCGATCAGCGCGTACAACACGAACTGGCCCAGCGTGCCGGCACTGAGGCGGCCGTCGATGACATCGTGCGCGCCCAGCCACAACACGCCAACGATGGCGCCAAATACCAGCAGGATGGCGCTGGCGGTAACCAGCGATTGCGCACCGATGCGCCGGCGTGCGGCACCGATGGCATCGCCCAGCGCCTTGTCAAAGCGCCGGCGCTCATAGGGCTCGCGCGCATGCGCCTGCACCGTGCGCACGGCGCCCAGCGTCTCGCTGGCCAGGCTGTTGGCATCGGCGATGCGGTCCTGGCTGCTGCGCGCAACCGTGCGCAGCTTGCGCGCGCCGATGATGATCGGCAGCACCGCCAGCGGGATGCCGAGCAGTGACCACGCGGCCAGCCGCGGGCTGGTGACGAACAGCATCGCCAGGCTGCCGACCACGGTGACGCTGCTGCGCAGGGCGACCGACATGGTCGAGCCGACCACGCTGCGCAGCAGTTCGCTGTCGGCGGTCAGGCGCGAGACCAGTTCGCCGCTGCGGCTGCGGTCGTGGAAACCGGCGCCGAGTTGGATCAGGTGTGCATACAGGCGGCTGCGCAGGTCGGCGACGACCTTCTCGCCCAGCAGCGACACGAAGAAGAACCGTGCGGCCGTCGCCAGTGCCAGCACCACCGCCACCAGCATCAGCAGGGCGAAGGCACGGTTGATCTGGCCACCGCTGGTGAAGCCGTGGTCGATCATCTGCTTCACGGCGGGGGGCAGGCTCAGCGTGGCGGCCGAAGAGACCGCCAGGGCCAGCAGCCAGGCGGTGAACAACCCGCTGTGGCGGCGCACGAACGGCCACAACGTCCGCAGGCTGCCGAGGCGGCGCAGCGGCGGGGTCGAGGCAGGGGCGTCGTCCTTGTCAGTCATCCTGGGTGTCGTCTTGTATGCGGATACGGTCACGGGTGGCGTCGCGCAGGCGGATTTTCAATGCATCGACCTGATCGGCCGGCAATTCGGCCCGCAGGCACACGCCGTTGGCATCGAACTGTTCATCGAGTCTCCCGGCGCCGAAGGCGGGCAGGGTGGCGTGCAGGATGCCCAGGTCCTCGAAGCCGGCCAGCAGCTGCAGCCGGGCCATCGCCACCAGGGGCAGGCGGGGGGCGGTGCGCAGGCACTCGGCGGCAGCGCCACCGTAGGCGCGCACCAGTCCACCGGCGCCCAGCTTGATGCCGCCGAACCAGCGCGTCACCACCACCATCACGCGGTCGCACCCCTGGCCATCGATCGCCGCCAGGATCGGTCGTCCGGCCGTTCCGGCGGGCTCGCCATCGTCGCTGGAGCGGTAGTCCTGGCCGTACCGGTAGGCCCAGCAGTTGTGGGTCGCGTCGGCTGCTGCAACCTGCTGCAGGATCGCCATGGCCGCTGCGGCGCTGTCGATCGGCGCAGCATGGGCGATGAAACGACTGTGTTTGACTTCCAGCGTGTGGCTGACAGGCTGGGCGAGGGTATCGAGCATTCCCGTTATTCTACGGGGTCGCCGGAGATCACGTTCTGCTTCAGTCGTCCAGCAACGGGCGCAGGTCGCGCGGCAGGCGGGCTTCCGGATACTGCTGGACGTAGCGCTCCAGGCTGGCGCGGGCCAGATCGCGCTGGCCGTCGTCGCGACGCGCGCGGATTTTCTGCAGCCACTGCCGGCGCGGCAGTCGCGCGTCTGCGTCCACCTCGGCCTGCACGGCATCCGCGCTCAGGCCCGCATCGCTGCCGCGGCGCATGACGCCCGGTGCGGAACGGCTGGGCGCCTCACGCTTCATCGAGGTGATCTCCACCCGATCCAGCGCCTGCGCCCGCTCGGCCTCGGTGGCATTGGCTGCCGGTGCCGCCGCCGTGCGTGCTTTCATTGCCCCGGACGCTGCTGGCGCGAATGCCGGTGCGGGTGCCGAGTAGGCGGTCGGTGCAGGTGGCGCGGGCGGTGCTGCAGCCGGAGCGGGCGGGAGCGTCGTAAAGGAGGTGTCGGCGGCCGCATCCGCAGCCATGGATCGTGCGGCCTGGGCCGGCACTTCAGCGGTCTTGGCCGGCGCAGGCTTGTGCGCACGCGCGATGGCCGGTGCCGGGGCAGCGGAAACAGGGGCGGACTCGGGTGCTGCCGGCGCAGCGGCTGGTTCCGCAACCGCCACTGCGCTGTGGGCCGAACCACTTCCAGCGGCCTGATCGGCAGTCGCGACGTCTTCTGCCGCAGCCGGTGCTGCGGCAACAGCAGTCTCGCCCGCCGGAACCGGCGGCGGTTCAGGACGCAGCTGCCAGGCGATGCCGATGGCGAACACCATCGAAGCGGCGATGCCGAACACCGCTGGCCAACGCGGGCCTGTGCGCTGCTTGCGCGGCGCCTCGGGAGAGGCGGCAACATCTGTACCCGGAGCGTCCACGGCGGCACGCGCCGCAGCCAGGATGGCGGCGTCCAGTGCGGCCGGTGGTGCCTGCTCGGCGCGACGGCCGAGCAGCCGGGCCAGCTCGCGTTCTTCCGGCGTCAGCGGTTCGTCTCGGTTCATGCGTTCAATCCCGCACGCAGCTTGTCCATCGCATAGCGCAGCCGCGATTTCACGGTTTCCCGGCCTACGCCGGTGATCTGGCCGATCTCCTCCAGGCTCAGTTCCTGATCCAGCCGCAATTGCAGCACTTCGCGCTGCTCTGGCGGCAATTGCTCCATCGCCAGCTGGATGCGGCGACGTTGTTCGAATTCGGAAAGTTCGGCTTCCGGGGTCTGCCCGTCCTCGATCGCGGCCAGGCGCAGGTCGGCGTCGGCCGGCGCGGCAGGGCGATGGCGGGCGGCGCGCCAATGGTCGTTCAGGCGGTTGTGGGCGATGCGGAACAGCCAGGTGCTGAACGCCGCTTCGGGCTGCCACCCGGCACGGGCGCTGATCACCCGCTGCCAGACGTCCTGGAAGATCTCCTCGGCCAGCGCGTTGTCGCGCAGTTGGCGCAGCAGGAAGCCGAACAGTCGTTTGCGATGGCGCGCATACAGGCTTTCGAACGCGTGCAGGTCGCCGCCGGCCCAGGCCAGCATCAAGGCTTCATCGGTTGGCAGTGCGCTGGCTTCCACGGCGTACAGGGTAAGGCCTGCAGGCGATGGCGCATAGCCGGTGGCAGGGGCGGGCAGGGCGAGGGTCATGGCTCGGAAGGGGCTGCGGACAGCAGGAAAAACGTACGGGCGCACGATTCGGGGTTTACGGGCTTCCATTGCCCCCCGGGTGGCGCGCTATGCTCGTCGGCTCAGGGGAGGCGACGCATAGACGGCGCCAAGAGATTGTCATTTGTCCACGCATGCTGAACCGGCGGAAGAGCCACCACACGAGGCCGTGCTGAGCACGGCGCTGGTGCGCGCGTTGCATGCGCTTTTGCCGGAAACGGCTGTGGTCCGCGTCGGCTGGGACGACCCGCAGCTCGGGCGGGGTCAGGACGGGTGGCCGGCCGATGGGGCGGCAGGCGCGTTCACTGCGCCGGGCATCGGCGACGGCTGCCATGGCTGGGAACATGACGGTGCACGCCTGCAGCTGTCGGTGGAAGGCGCCGTGCCTTCCGCGGCGTGGTGGGGGCTGGCCCGTCAGGCCATGGAACTGGCACTGCAGCGTGGCCGCCAGGCCGGGCAGATCAAGGCGCTGGAAGAGGCTGAACGGTTGCAGCAGGCGCTGTTCCAGATCGCCGATCTGGCCGGCGCCGATCTGGAGATGTCGGAGATGCTGCGTCACGTGCACGGCGTGCTCGGCACGCTGATGTATGCGGAGAACTGCTACATCGTTGAGTACGATGATGTGCGTGACCAGATCCGCTTCCTGTACTTCGCCGACCAGGTCGACGATTTCGTCGCCGACCCGTCGCAGAGCCATGACGCCGCCGAGATGCCGCGCAGCCTGACCGTCGCGCTGCTGCGCCACGGCAAGCCGCTCAGCGGACCCTCGCGCGAACTTCTGGCACGCGTGGTCGAGCAGGAGCACGACCCGCAGCGTGGCCCCGAGAGCCTGGACTGGCTGGGTGTGCCGATGCTGCGCGATGGCCGGGTATGCGGCGCAATCGTGGTGCAGAGCTATGAGCTGGCGGCCCGTTATGGCGAGGCCGAGCGGGCGTTGCTGGGCTTTGTCGCGCAGCACGTGCAGACTGCGATGGATCGGCGCCAGGCGCAGGTCCGGCTGGAGCAACAGGTGGAGCGGCGCACGCTGGAACTGCAGCGTGCCAACCGCAGCCTGCAGGATGAAGTGGCGGAGCGCCGGCGCGCCGAGCAACTGCAGACCGCGCTGTACAACATTGCCGAAATGGCGATGTCGGCCGACAGCCTGGCCCAGTTCTACGGGCAGGTGCATGGCGTGGTCGGGCGCCTGCTCGATGCGCGCAACTTCTATATCGCGCTGGTGAACGGAAGCGGCAACGGCCTGGACTTCGTCTATTCGGTGGACGAGCACAATGCCAGCCGTGCACCTCGTCCGTTCAGTCGCGGCCTGACCGAATACGTGGTGCGCAACCGGCGGCCCCTACTGGCCTCACGCGCCCAGATCGATGCGCTGCTGGCCAGTGGCGAGGTGCGTGAATCCGGCGCGCGCTCGCATTGCTGGCTGGGCGTGCCGCTGCTGCGCGATGACGAGGTGGTCGGTGCGATCGTGGTGCAGAGTTACAGCGAGAACAGTACGTTCAGCGTGCACGATCAGCGGCTGCTGACGTTCGTTGCGCAGAACATCGGAACCGGGTTGGCGCGCCAGCGCGACCAGCAACGGCTGCGTTTGGCGCATGCCGAACTTGAAAAGCGCGTGGATGAACGCACGCGTGAGCTGGCCGAGGTCAACGAGAAGTTGCTCGGCCAGATCGGCGAGCGCCTGCGGGCCGAGCAACGCCTGACCCATCAGGCCATGCACGATGCGCTGACCGGCCTGCCCAACCGGCTGCACCTGCTCGATCGCCTGCAGGATGCGCTGGCGCTGGCCAAGCGCGAGGGTGGGCCGGTGTTCGCCGTGCTGTTCCTCGACCTGGATCGCTTCAAGCTGGTCAACGACAGCATCGGCCACGCCGCGGGTGACCGCATGCTGGTGGAGGTCGCCAAGCGCATCGTATCGATGGCCGGCGCCGATGACGTGGTGGCACGGCTGGGCGGTGATGAATTCGCGGTGCTGCTGCAATGCCCGCAGGGCCTGGCACAGGCGCTGGATTTCGGCCAGCGCTTGTTGCTGGCATTGCAGGAATCGATATGGATCGCCGGCCGCGAGCTGTTCCCGTCCGGCAGCCTGGGTATCGCGTTGTGGAATCCGCGCTACCGTACCGGCGAGGAACTGCTGCGTGATGCGGATGCGGCGATGTACCGGGCCAAGGCACAGGGCCATGACCGCTGCGCGATCTTCGACGAGGACATGCGTGAACAGGCCATGCGCAGCCTCGACCTGGAAGCCGATCTGCGCCGCGCGATCAACAACCGTGATTTCGTTCCGTTCTTCCAGCCGATCGTGCGCCTGTCCGATGGCGAAGTGGTGGGACATGAGGCATTGCTCCGCTGGCAGCACGAGCGTCGTGGCCTGCTGTTGCCCGGCGCGTTCCTGGAGCTGGGAGAAGAAAGTGGCCTGATCGAACAGGTCGACTGGCTGATCTACGAGCAGGTCATCGCGCGCCTGGCCGAAGGTGGGCAGAGCTATGTCTCGGTGAACGTTTCGCCGCGCCATTTCCGCTCGGCCGAGTTCAGCGACCGCCTGTTCGGCCTGCTCGACGCGTGTGGCGCCGATCCGCGCCGGCTGCGGCTGGAGATTACCGAGGTCGCGCTGCTGGACGATGCGCCGCACACGCTGCGCATCCTGCAGGGCCTGCGCGAGCGTGGCATCCAGGTGCAGCTGGACGACTTTGGTACCGGCTTCTCTGCGCTGTCCTACCTGCACCGATTCCCGATCAGTACATTGAAGATCGACCAGAGTTTCATCGCCGGCCTGCACGGGCCGGAAGTGCAGAGCACGCGCGCGCTGGTCGAAGGCGTGCTGTCACTGGCCCGCACTCTGGGCATCGAAACCATTGGCGAAGGCATCGAGACCGAGGCGCAGCGGCAGACACTGCGCGAACTCGGTTGCGACTATGGCCAGGGCTACCTGCTGGGCCGTCCCGCACCGTGGGCGCGGACGCTGGCGTGAGCCACCGCGACGGTTCACTTCAGCGCAGAGCCGAGCGACGTTTCTCGTCGATCCACTTCGAGGCCTGCGCCGGCTGGTAGTTCTGCATCCACACCAGCATTTCCTCGATGTCCGAGCCGTACCAGAGGTCCTGGCGCTGGTCCGGATGCAGGAAACGCTCTTCCACCATGCGGTCGATCATGCCGATCAGCGGCGCGTAGAAACCTTCCACATCGAGGAACGCGCACGGCTTGTTGCCGATGCCCAGCTGGCGCCAGGTCAGCATCTCGAAGATCTCTTCCATGGTGCCGAAGCCACCGGGCAGGGCAACGAAGCCATCGGCGAGGTCGAACATGCGCGACTTGCGCTCATGCATCGAGCCGACGATCTCCAGTTCGGTCAGGCCGCGGTGGGCCACTTCCCAGTCGGCCAGCTGGCGCGGGATCACGCCGGTCACCTCGCCGCCAGCGGCGAGCACGGCGTTGGCCACGGTGCCCATCAGGCCAACGTTGCCGCCGCCATACACCAGGCGCAGGCCATCGCGGGCGATGCGATCACCCAGGGCAATGGCGCGTTCGGTGTAGGCCGGCTTGCTGCCAGCGTTGGAACCACAGTACACACAGATCGATTTCATGGATCTTCTGTCTCTTGACCGGAAACGAAAACGCCCCGTCACCGACCGCAAGGCGGTCAGAGACGGGGTGCCCTTGGATTATGAGCCCTTCTGTAGAGCCGAGCCATGCTCGGCTGCTCTTCGTTCAGATCGCGGCAAAGGCCAGCCGAGCAAGGGCTATGCCGGTCGTCCTGGCCGGCACCCTTCGGGCCGTCGCCAGCGACGTTGGCAGCGGCTCCTGCCGCTGCCTTTGGCTCTACGCAAGCGGCGGCTTACGCCGCCGCAGCCTGCTCGCGGCGCGGGCCTTCACGCAGGGCGCGGCCGACCATGCCCACCAGCAGGTCCAGCTCCTCGCTGTCCATGCCGAAGTGCGGGGTGAAGCGCAGCGAGTTTTCGCCGCCATGGATCACGTTGATGCCGTGCTGGCGCAGCCATTCCTCGGTGGAGTTGGCGCCGTAGCACTTGAACTGCGGGGCCAGCTCGCAGGAGAACAGCAGCCCGGTGCCCTGCACCTTGGTGATCAGCCCGCCCAGCTCGTTCTTCAGCTGTTCCAGCTTGCGCACGGCCTCGGCACCACGTTCGGCGATGTTGGCGCGTACCTGTGGGGTCAGCTGGGCCAGGGTGGCGCAGGCCACGTCCAGCGCACGCGGATTGCTGGTCATGGTGTTGCCGTAGATGCCCTTGCGGTACAGCTGCGCGGCGTGCTCGGTCACCGCCAGCACCGACAGCGGGTACTGCGCGGCGTTGAGCGCCTTGGAGTAGGTCTCCATGTCCGGCGGGTCAAGCCCTTCGAAGCCCGGGTAGTCGACCACCGACAGCACGCCATGCGCACGCAGGCCGGCCTGGATCGAGTCCAGCAGCAGCAGGCTGCCGTGTGCACGCGTCAGCTCACGGGCAACGGCATAGAACGACGGCGGCACCGAACGGCCCGGGTCACCTTCGCCCATCACCGGTTCGAGGAACACCGCTTCGATGAACCACTGGTTGCGCGCGGCATCCTCGAACACCTTGCGCAGGCCGGCCTCATCGTACGGCGCCACGGTGATCACCGAGTCCTCGCCCCGGTAGCTGGCCAGGTGCTGAATGTAGCTCTTGCGGCTGGAATCCGAATAGAGGGCAGGGCGGTCGGTACGGCCATGGAAGCTGCCCTTGACCACCACGCGCTTGATCGCAGCGCCGGCGTGACGTGCACCCGGATCGGTCTGCAGCTTGGCGTTGACGTCGGCGATGCGCGCGGCCAGGCCGACGGCTTCGGAGCCGGAATTCAGGCACATGAAACGGGCGAACGGGCAGCCGCCACGGCGGTGGCCGATCTCGGCGCGCAGGGCGGTGATGAAGCGCTGCTGCGACAGGCTGGGGGTCATGATGTTGGCCATCACCTGTGGGCGCGCCATGGCTTCCAGCACGGCGTCCGGGGTGTGCCCGAAGCCGAGCATGCCGTAGCCGCCGGCGTCGTACAGCACGGCGCCCTTCAGGGTGACCACCCATGGGCCGCGCGCGGCCAGCGCCACGTAGGGGGTTACCGCGTCATCGGCATAGAAATTGACGAATCCGTCCTGCATCGCGTCGATCTGTGCCTGTTCGTCCTGCGCCAGCAGCGGCCCCAGGTCGGCCTGCACGCGCGCGAATTCCTCGGCGGCGGCGTCCACTGCGGCGATCAGCTGCGGGTGGTTGGCGGACAGGGCGGTCAGGGTGGCATCGTCCAGGCCGGTGGTGAGGCGGGTGCCGGGCTGGTTGCGCAGGGGGGCGAGGCGTTCGATGAAGCTCATTGCAGATCTCCTGAAACAATGGGTCGCACGGGCCATCAAAAGCAAAACGCGCGTCATCACGCGCGCTTGGGGCAGGCTCTTGCAGCGGACTTCCGGTTCGATGCTAGCACTTGTTTTTTTGCGCGATAACCCCGCAGAAACCTGCTGCATAGCAGCATTTTGCGCGACGTTCGCCGCGAAGTGCGCCGGCTCGCAGACGCTGGACGTACAATGCGCGCCATTGTCGACCTGTTGCCGCCCACCGCCTTGAAGAAGTCCGATTTCCATTACGACCTGCCGGCTGAACTGATCGCGCAGGCTCCCCTGGCCGAACGTTCCGCCAGCCGCCTGCTGGTGGTACCGCCGGCGCCCGGTGCCTTCACCGACCTGCAGGTGCGCGACCTGCCGTCGCTGCTGCAGCCGGGCGACCTGCTGGTGTTCAACGACACCCGCGTGATTCCGGCGCGCCTGTTCGGGCAGAAGGCCAGCGGCGGCCGCGTGGAGATCCTGATCGAGCGCCTGCTCGGCGCTCAGCAGGCGCGTGCGCAGGTCGGCGCCAGCAAGTCGCCGAAGGCCGGCAGCCGCATCGCGCTGGATGCCGGTGGCGAAGCCGAGGTGCTGGGCCGCGATGGCGAGTTCTACGTGCTGCAGTTCCATGTGCCGGAGTCGCTGGAGCAGTGGCTGCTGCATGCCGGCCGCCTGCCGTTGCCGCCCTACATCCAGCGCGAACCGGGCGTGGACGACCGCGAGCGCTACCAGACCGTGTTCGCGCGCGAAGTGGGCGCGGTGGCGGCGCCGACCGCCGGCCTGCATTTCGACGAGCCACTGCTGGCGGCGCTGAAGGACAAGGGCGTGGAGTTCGGCCACGTCACCCTGCACGTGGGCGCGGGCACCTTCCAGCCGGTACGCGCCGATGACCTGAAGGACCACGTGATGCACCGCGAGTGGCTGAACGTCGGCGCCGAACTGGTGCAGCAGGTGCGGCGCACGCGCGCCGCCGGCGGCCGGGTGATCGGCGTCGGCACCACCGTGGTGCGCGCGCTGGAAAGCGCGATGCGCGATGGCGAACTGCTGCCGTTCGCCGGCGAGACCCAGATCTTCATCACCCCGGGCTACCGCATACGCAGCGTCGACGCGATGGTGACCAATTTCCACCTGCCCGAAAGCACGCTGCTGATGATGATCTCGGCGTTTGCAGGCAAGGACCGCGTGTTCGAGGCCTACCAGCACGCGATCGAGCAGCGCTACCGCTTCTTCAGCTACGGCGACGCGATGCTGCTGTTCCCGCAGGCGGGCTGAGCAGGCAGGGCACCTTGGAAGGGCAGAGCGCCTGGGAAGCCGGGGTACTTATGGGTGCGTGGGTGCGCACCTTGGTGCGTACGCCTTCTTGGGAGACAATAGACAACTATTTGCCCGAATGACCGCTCCATGTCCCGACTGCAGTTCCAGCTCCAGACCCGCGACGGCCGTGCCCGCCGCGGCCGCCTGACCTTCCCGCGTGGCACGGTGGAAACGCCGGCCTTCATGCCGGTGGGGACCTATGGCTCGGTCAAGGGCATCCTGCCGGACCAGGTGCGGGCGCTGGGCGCCGAGATCATCCTCGGCAACACCTTCCACCTGTACCTGCGCCCGGGCCTGGACATCATCGCCGACCACGGCGGGCTGCACGGCTTCTGCCGCTGGGATGGCCCGATCCTGACCGACTCCGGTGGTTTCCAGGTGTTCTCGCTGGCCCATCGACGCAAGATCACCGAGCAGGGCGTGACCTTTGCCTCGCCCACCGACGGCGCCCGCGTGTTCCTCGGTCCCGAGGAGAGCATGAAGATCCAGAAGGTGCTCGATTCGGACATCGTGATGATCTTCGACGAGTGCACCCCATACCCGGCCACCGAAGACGTTGCCCGCCGTTCCATGGAGCTTAGCCTGCGCTGGGCCCAGCGCAGCCGCAACGCGCATGACGAGCTGGGCAACGACGCGGCCTTGTTCGGCATCGTCCAGGGGGGCGTGCACACCGACCTGCGCAGCCGCTCGGCCGACGCCCTGCAGGCGATCGGCTTCGACGGCTACGCCATCGGCGGCCTGGCCGTGGGCGAGCCGGAGCACGAGCGCAATGCCATGCTCGACCACCTGGATCCGGAGCTGCCGGGCGACCGCCCGCGTTACCTGATGGGCGTGGGCCGGCCGGAGGACCTGGTCGAGGGCGTGGCGCGCGGCGTGGACATGTTCGACTGCGTGATGCCGACCCGTAATGCGCGCAACGGCCACTATTTCACCTCGTTCGGCACCGTTCGCATCCGCAATTCCCAGTACGCGCGGGACATGGACCCGATCGAGCCGGGCTGCGGCTGCGTGGCCTGCACCGGCGGTTACACCCGGTCCTACCTGCGCCACTTGGACCGCTGCAACGAGATGCTGGCGCCGATGCTGGGCACCCTGCACAACCTGTTCTATTACGAAAAGCTCATGGCCGACATCCGTGCCGCGATCGAGGCGGGAACCTTCCTGGCCTTCCGCGAGTCCTTCTACGCGGCACGCGGAGCGGTGGCCCCGCCGCTGTAACCCCGACGCCCCCCCCTGCCGAACGGCCCAAGGACGAACGCCCGGGGCCGTGGCATACTTCAAGGCTGACCCAGATCCGCGGTCGACACCCCCGCCCCCTCAAGGGACGGGAGCGCCGCCCAACCAAAGGACCAACGATGAACCTGCTTGCTTTCCTGATTCCCGCCGCCCACGCCCAGGCCGCCGGCGGCCAACCGCAGGGCATGGGCCTGACCACGCTGCTGTTCCCGATCATCCTGATCGCCATCATGTACTTCCTGATGATCCGCCCGCAGATGAAGCGGCAGAAGGAGCACAAGGCCATGCTGGAGAAGATCAAGCGCGGCGATGAAGTGCTGACCAACGGCGGCATCGCCGGCAAGGTCACCGACATTGGCGACCACTTCATCACCGTCGAAGTGGCCGACAACGTGCGCATCCGCGTGCAGAAGGGCGCTGTCGGCAGCGTGCTGCCGACCGGCACCCTGGATTCGGCCAAGTAAGCCACTCCCTTTCCGAAGCACAACCGCGGCGCCGGGGTGGCGCCGCGCGGGACCCAAGCAATGCTCGAATTTCCACGCTGGAAGTACGTCGTCATCCTGATCGTACTGGCGCTCAGCGCGCTGTATGCGCTGCCCAACATCTACCAGAAGGACCCGGCCATCCAGATCACCGCCAACCGTGGCGGGCAGATCGACGATGCACTGCGCGACCGTGTGCTGGCCGACCTGAAAAAGGCCGGCATCGCCACCATCGGTGCCGAAAAGGAAGGGGAAAGCCTGATCGTCCGCCTGTCGGACCTGAAGTCGCAGTCCGCTGCCAGCGACGTCCTGCGTGACACCGTCGGCGAGAAGTACACCGTGGCGCTGAACCTGGCTTCGACCGTGCCCGACTGGCTGGCCAACCTCGGCGGTCGCCCGATGGTGCTGGGCCTGGACCTGCAGGGCGGCGTGCATTTCGTGCTGCAGGTCGACCAGAAGGCTGCCCTCGACAAGCGCCTGGATGCCTATACCGAAGACGTGCGCAGCACCCTGCGTGACGCGCGCATCGCCTACCAGTCGGTGGAACGCCGCGCCGATAACAGCATCGTGGCCAACCTGAGCCCATCCGCCGGCGATGACGCCGCGCAGCGCGCCCGCGCCGCGCTGGTCAAGGCGCAGCCGACCCTCGGCTATGACGTCAGCGGCAACCGCATCACGGTCACCGTGCCGGAGACCGAGATCACGCAGATCGCCAACGGCGCCATCGAGCAGAACATCAACACCCTGCGCAACCGCGTGAACCAGCTCGGCGTGGCCGAGCCGATCATCCAGCGCCAGGGTGCCGACCGTGTGGTCGTGCAGCTGCCGGGCGTGCAGGACACCGCCGAAGCCAAGCGCATGATCGGTGCCACCGCCACCCTGGAGTACCGTGCGGTGGTTGAAGGCAATGCGCAGGACGCCATCAACTCCGGCCGCATTCCGCCGGAAGCGAAGGTCTACCAGCAGCGTGACGGCCGCGGCCCGATCCTGCTGAACAAGCGCGTGATCGTCACCGGCGACCAGATGGTCGGTGCGCAGGCGGTGACCGATTCGAACAGCGGCTCGCCGGCCGTCAGCGTGACGCTGAACAACGTCGGTGGCCAGCGCATGTTCGACTTCACCAGCGCCAACGTGAACAAGCCGATGGCGGTGGTCTACACCGAGCGCGTGCCAACCGTAACCGTCGTCGACGGCCAGGAATTGCGTGGCTTCAAGGTCAACGAGGAAGTGATCTCGGTGGCCAACATCAACGGCGTGTTCGGCAAGAACTTCCAGACCACCGGCCTGCAGAAGAAGGAAGCCGAAGACCTGGCCAAGCTGCTGAAGTCGGGTTCGCTGGCTGCGCCGATGGACTTCGTCGAGGAGCGCGTGGTCGGCCCGAGCCTCGGCGCCGAGAACGTCAAGAACGGCATGCGCGCGGTGGTGTTCGCGTTCCTGTTCACCCTGGTGTTCTTCAGCGTGTACTACCGCATGTTCGGTGTGATCACCTCGGCAGCGATGCTGTTCAACCTGCTGATCGTAGTGGCGGTGATGTCGCTGTTCGGTGCCACCATGACCCTGCCGGGCTTTGCCGGCCTGGCGTTGTCGGTCGGCCTGTCGGTGGACGCCAACGTGCTGATCAACGAGCGTATCCGTGAAGAGCTGCGAGCCGGCGTGCCGGGCAAGACGGCGATCGTGACCGGTTACGAGCGTGCCTCGGGCACCATCCTCGACGCCAACCTGACCGGCCTGATCGTCGGTGTGGCGCTGTTTGCATTCGGTACCGGTCCGCTGAAGGGCTTCGCGCTGACCATGATCATCGGTATTTTCGCCTCCATGTTCACCGCGATCACCGTGTCGCGTGCGCTGGCGACGCTGATCTACGGCCGCCGCAAGAAGCTCCAGAACGTGGCCATCTGACGGGACGACACGCACAATGAAACTGTTTCCGCTGCACATCCTCCCGAACGACACCAAGATCGACTTCATGCGCTGGCGCCATGTCGCCATGGCAGTCACCATCGTGGTGTTCCTGGCCTCGGTCGCCATCATCGGCATCAAAGGCTTCAACTACGCACTGGACTTCACCGGCGGCACCCTGATCGAAGCCCGCTTCGACAAGGCGGTGGATGTTGAGCAGGTCCGCACCAAGCTCGAGCAGAGTGGCTTCGAAGGCGCCCAGGTGCAGAGCGTCGGTGGCAACACCGACCTGCTGATCCGCCTGGCCCCGCACGGCGAGCATGCTCCGGGTACCGGCGATGCCGCCCACGAGGACAAGGCCACGGCCGCTGCCGTGGTGAAGGCGTTGTCCACTGCCGACAATCAGGCCACCGTGCTCCGCAACGAGTTCGTGGGCCCGCAGATTGGCAAGGACCTGGCGATGAATGGCCTGTATGCCACCATCTTCATGCTGGCCGGCTTCCTGATCTACATCGCGGTGCGCTTCGAGTGGAAGTTCGCGGTCACCGCCAGCATCGTGGCGATGTTCGACCTGATCGTGACGGTCGCTTACGTGTCCCTGCTGGGCCGTGAGTTCGACCTGACCGTGCTGGCCGGCCTGCTGTCGGTGATGGGCTTTGCGATCAACGACATCATCGTGGTCTTCGACCGCGTTCGTGAGAACTTCCGCAGCCTGCGCGTGGACTCGATGGAAGTGCTGAACCGTTCAATCAACCAGACGCTGTCGCGTACGGTGATCACTGCCGTGATGTTCTTCCTGTCGGCGCTTGCCCTGTACCTGTACGGTGGCAGCTCGATGGAAGGGCTGGCCGAGACGCACATGATCGGCGCGGTGATCGTGGTGCTGTCCTCGATCCTGGTGGCGGTGCCGATGCTGACGATTGGTGTGCTGCGCGTGAGCAAGCAGGACCTGCTGCCGAAGGCGAAGGACGTCGAGGCCCTGGCCCGTCGCCCGTAAGCGTTCGCGCTGCACGCAACACACAGAGAACCCCGCGCAAGCGGGGTTTTTTGTTTGCAGGGCTTGCAGCCCTGCACCCGCGGTAGTGCCGGGCCCGGGCCGGCAACACCAACACCGTGTATTTTTGTCTTATAAAAATATTACCCTGCCGCCCAATAGAGAGGTGTATATCTAGGTGGTGGGCGTTTCATTAAAAAAAGGGGGGGGGGGGGGGGGGGGGGGGGGGGGGGGGGGGGGGGGGGGGGGGGGGGGGGGGGGGGGGGGGGGGGGGCCCCCCCCCCCCCGGCCCCCCCCCCCCCCCCCCCCCCCCACCGCCCCACCTCTGACAGATTCCGGCGGCTGTTGGTAGGTGTCGACCTTGGTCGACACATCTGTCAGATATCGAATGAGTCATCCACGCATGGCGTGGATCTACTGTGTCGACCAAGGTTGACACCCACCAGAACAGAATGCCGTTCCGACAGATCGCAGAGAACTGTCGAAGGCGGGGCGGGTCCGGTTGAGGGGGGCGTGAGCCGCATGGGCCCGAGGCATGCCTCGGGCGGGTTGGGCAGGACGCCCAACCCCGGTCTTGCCGTGTGCGCAGGACAGCGCACACGAGCAAGCGGCGACCGAGCTTACATGGGTGAGGGCGCTTTGCTTGCGAAGCACTGCTTCGCAAGCGCCCGAACGCACAGCCGCCAGCGGCTGGGCCGGGCCCCGGAGGGGGACTTGC
>NZ_JBAWUK010000026.1:0-65857 GCF_037079935.1 Stenotrophomonas maltophilia group sp. Smal12
AAGCCGTTCGCATCTTTTAAGCACGAGACGGTACCGGTGTCCCGATCAGCCATCTCACTATCTCCCTGTGACTCACTCTTGTTGTTGGAAACGCCTGGTGGGCGGCTGACAAGCAAGCGGGAAGCGAGGTCCATCGAGGCAGCCGATCGGGAAGAACTTGCGTCATCAGGCCACGAGCCACGGGGCCCCGCCCCCCCGCCCCCCCGCCCCCGCCCCCCCCCCCCCCCCCCCCCCCCCCCCCCCCCCCCCCCCCCCCCCCCCCCCCCCCCCCGCCCACCCATGGAATGCCGCTCTGGCTTTGGCTCTGGCTTTGGCTCTGGCTTTGGCTCTGGCTCTGGCTCTGGCTCTGGCTTTGGCCGTTGCCGTTGCCGTTGCATTGAGCAGGTGCAGGGCTGCAAGCCCTGCCGAAACCCTCCCCAACCATGACTGCAGTCACTTGCCCGGTTGCGCCGCGCTGGCGAAAGTCGAGGAGTTGACGTGATCGGTCCGGCGCGTTGCCGACCGCACGCAAGCGAGAGAGAGAAACGCTGTGCAACGACGTGAGTTCCTGGCTTTTTCCGGCCTGGGCCTGGCCGGCCTGCTGCTGCCGCATTCCCGTGCCATCGCCGCCGAGCAGCTGCTGGCGCCGGTCGATACCGCCCAGCGCCGGCGCTTGGCCGAGGTCGCGCTGGCCACCGCACGCTCGGCCAAGGCCAGCTACTGCGATGTGCGCATCGGCCGCTACCTCAATCAGTCGGTGATCACCCGCGAGCACCAGGTCGGCAATGTGACCAACCGAGAATCGTCCGGCGTGGGTGTGCGGGTGATCGTCAACGGCGCCTGGGGCTTTGCTGCCACCCATCAGCAGACCGAGGCCGCCGTGCGCGCAGCGGTCGAGCAGGCCGCAGCAATCGCCCGCGCCAACGCCAGCATCCAGACCCGCCCGGTGCAACTGGCACCCACGCCGTCCGTCGGTGAAGTGCGCTGGCAGACGCCCATCCGCAGGAACGCGATGGCGGTGCCGATCCAGGACAAGGTCGAGCTGCTGCTGGCCCTCAATGCCGCTGCGCTGGATGCGGGCGCCGACTACATCAATTCCACCCTGTTCCTGGTCAACGAACAGAAGTACTTCGCCTCCAGCGACGGCTCGTTCATCGACCAGGACATCCACCGCATCTGGTTGCCGTTCACCGCCACCGCCATCGACAAGGCCAGCGGCAGATTCCGCACCCGCGCCGGCCTGTCCTCGCCGATGGGCATGGGCTATGAGTTCCTCGACGGCGATGCGCGCGGCAAGGTGCAGCTGCCCGGTGGCATCACTGCCTACCGCGATTCCTACGACCCGGTCGAGGACGCCATTGCGGCCGCCCGCCACGCGCGCGAGAAACTGAAGGCGCCGTCGGTGAAGCCCGGCAAGTACGACCTGGTGCTGGACCCGTCCAATCTGTTCCTGACCATCCACGAGAACGTTGGCCACCCGCTGGAGCTGGACCGCGTGCTCGGCTACGAAGCCAACTACGCCGGCACCAGCTTCGCCACGCTGGACAAGCGCGATGCCGGCTTCCGCTGGGGCAGCGACATCGTCACCTTCTTCGCCGACAAGACCCAGCCCGGCAGCCTCGGCGCGGTCGGCTACGACGACGAGGGCGTGAAGACCCAGCGCTGGGACCTGGTGCGCGACGGCATCCTGGTCGATTACCAGGCCACCCGTGACGAAGCCCATATCCTCGGCCGCGATGCATCGCATGGCTGCAGCTACGCCGATTCCTGGTCCAGCGTGCAGTTCCAGCGCATGGCCAATGTCTCGCTGGCGCCGGGCAAGCAACCGCTCAGCGTCGAGGACATGATCAAGGACGTGGAGAACGGCATCTACATCCACGGCCGCGGTTCGTATTCGATCGATCAGCAGCGTTACAACGCGCAGTTCGGCGGCCAGCTGTACTACCAGATCAAGGACGGAAAGATCGCCGGCATGGTTGAGGATGCGGCCTACCAGATCCGCACCCCGGAATTCTGGAATGCCTGCACCGCCATCTGCGATGAACGCGACTTCCGCCTGGGCGGTTCGTTCTTCGATGGCAAGGGCCAGCCGGGCCAGGTGTCGGCGGTCTCGCACGGTTCATCCACCACCCGCTTCAACGGCATCAACATCATCAACACCGCGCGCAGTCTCGGCGCTTGAGCCACCCATCCTTCGACATGGAGAGCAGCCTTGCAAAGACGTGACTTCCTGGCCCTGACCGGGCTTACCGCGGGCGGGCTGATCGTGCCCTCCTTCTTCGGCAAGGTGATCGCCGCCGAGCAGCTGCAGAGCACGCTGGACCTGGGGCTGAAGAAGCGCCTGGCCGATGCGGCGCTGGCTGCCGCCCGCCAGGCCGGTGCCACCTACTGCGACGTGCGCATCGGCCGCTACCTGCGGCAGTTCGTGATCACCCGCGAAGACAAGGTGCAGAACGTGGTGAACACCGAGTCCACTGGCGTGGGCATCCGCGTGATCGTCAATGGTGCGTGGGGCTTTGCCGCCACCAACGCGCTGGGTACGGCCGATGTGGCCAAGGCCGCGCAGCAGGCGGCGGCGATCGCCAAGGCCAATGCCGGCGTGCAGACCGCGCCGGTGCAGCTGGCCAAGGCGCCGGGCGTGGGTGAGGTGAGCTGGCGCACGCCGATCCGCAAGAATGCGATGGAGGTGCCGATCAAGGACAAGGTCGGCCTGCTGCTGGACGTCAACGCCGCCGCAATGGGCGCCGGTGCCAGCTTCGTCAACTCGATGCTGTTCCTGGTCAACGAGCAGAAGTACTTCGCCTCCACCGACGGTTCCTACATCGACCAGGACGTGCATCGCATCTGGGCGCCGATGACGGTCACCGCCATCGACAAGGCCAGCGGCAAGTTCCGCACCCGTTCGGGCCTGTCCTCGCCGATGGGCCTGGGCTACGAGTACCTGGACGGCGCCGCCGCGGGCAAGGTGGTCAGCCCCAATGGCGTGGTCAACTACAGTTCTTCCTACGACATGAAGGAAGACGCCATCGCCGCCGCCCGGCAGGCGCAGGAAAAGCTGAAGGCACCGTCGGTGAAGCCGGGCAAGTACGACCTGGTGCTCGATCCGTCGCACACCTGGCTGACCATCCACGAGTCGATCGGCCACCCGCTGGAACTGGACCGCGTGCTCGGCTACGAAGCCAACTACGCCGGCACCAGCTTCGCCACCCTGGACAAGCGCGAACAGCGTTTCCAGTACGGCAGCGAGCTGGTCAACATCTTCGCCGACAAGACCCAGCCGGGCAGCCTTGGCGCCGTGGCATACGACGATGAAGGCGTGAAGTGCAAGCGCTGGGACCTGATCAGCAACGGCAAGCTGGTGGACTACCAGACCATCCGCGACCAGGCGCACATCCTCGGCAAGACCGAGTCCGACGGCTGCTGCTATGCCGACTCGTGGTCCAGCGTGCAGTTCCAGCGCATGGCCAACGTGTCGATGGCACCGGGCAAGAAGCCGCTGAGCGTGCCGGACCTGATCAAGGACGTGGAGAACGGCATCTACATCATCGGTGACGGTTCGTTCTCGATCGACCAGCAGCGCTACAACGCGCAGTTCGGCGGCCAGCTGTTCTACGAGATCAAGAACGGCCAGATCACCCGCATGCTGGAAGACGTGGCCTACCAGATCCGCACGCCGGAATTCTGGAACGCCTGTACCGCCGTGGCCGACGAGCGCGACTACCGCCTGGGCGGTTCGTTCTTCGACGGCAAGGGCCAGCCGGGACAGGTCTCGGCGGTCTCGCACGGCTCGTCCACCGCGCGCTTCAACGGCATCAACGTCATCAACACCGCACGCAGCCTCGGCTGACCGGTCAGGAGCCCTTACACATGAGTATCTTCACCGAAGCCCAGGCCAAGGCCATCCTCGACAAGGTCATCGCCCTGTCCAAGGCCGACGAGTGCACCGCCGTGCTGGCCGGTGCAATCAGCGGCAACATCCGTTTCGCGCTGAACAATGTCTCCACCAGCGGCATCGTCGACAACACCGAACTGGCGGTCACCGTCGCCTTCGGCAAGCGCGTCGGCACTGCCTCGATCAACGAGTTCGACGACGCCGCGCTGGAACGCGTGGTACGCCGTGCCGAAGACCTGGCCCGCCTGGCCCCGGAGAACCCGGAGTTCATGCCGGCCATCGGCAAGCAGAGCTACCGCGCCAGCCCGACCTTCAGCGACTCCACCGCCGCGATCGATCCGGCCTTCCGTGCGAAGGTCGCTGCCGATTCGATCGCCCCGTGCCGCGGCCACGGCCTGATCGCCGCCGGCTTCCTGGAGGACGGGCAGGGCTTCCAGGCCACCGCCAACAGCAACGGCAACTTCGCTTACCAGCGCACCACCAACTTCGATTACACCTGCACTGTGCGCACCGAAGATGGCCGTGGTTCGGGCTGGGTCGGCCGCAACCTGAAGGACGCGGCGGACTTCAAGGCTGACCAGGACATCCGCATCGCCATGCGCAAGGCCACCGAATCGGCCGAAGCCAAGGCACTGGAACCGGGCAAGTACACGGTCATCCTGGAGCCGGCCGCAGCTGCAGGCCTGATCAGCTTCATGATGAACTTCTTCAGTGCACGCTCGGCCGATGAGGGCCGCAGCTTCCTGTCGAAGAAGGGCGGCGGCAACAAGCTGGGCGAGCAGGTCTACGACCCGCGCGTGACCATGATCGCCGACCCGTGGCATCCGGAGGCGCCGGTGCTGCCGTGGGACAACGAAGGCCTGCCGCGCGAACGCATGGCCATCATCGAGAACGGCAGGATCGCCAACCTGGACTACTCGCGCTTCTGGGCGCAGAAGCAGGGCAAGACCGCCAAGGCTACGCCTGGCAACCTGCTGATGAGCGGTGGCGACAAGAGCACCGCCGAGCTGGTGCGCGGCACCCAGAAGGGCATCCTGGTCACCCGCACCTGGTACATCCGCATGGTCGACCCGCAGACCGTGCTGCTGACCGGCCTGACCCGCGACGGCACCTTCTACATCGAGAACGGCCAGATCAAGTACCCGGTGAAGAACTTCCGCTTCAACGAGTCGCCGGTGATCATGCTCAACAACATCGAAGAGCTGGGCAAGCCGGTGCGTGTGGCCGGTGATGAGTCCAGCTTCGTGATGATGATCCCGCCGATGAAGCTGCGCGATTTCACCTTCACCTCGCTGTCCGACGCGGTCTGATGGATCGCCGGGCCTGCCTGCGCTGGTTGGCCGCTGCCGCTTCGGCGGCGGCGCTGCCAGCCTGGGCACAGGCAGGCCCGCGCAGTTCGCGCTACGACTTCTGGTTCACCCGCCTGCAGTACGACTCCGGTGACTGGGACGTGGACGCGCGCATGCCGTCCAACCTGATCACCTCGCTGATCGACTACACTTCGCTGCGCGTGGACCCGCAGGAACACGTGGTGGCCCTGGCCGACCCGCGCATGCTGGAAGCGCCGTTCTGCTACCTGGCCGGGCACACGCTGGTGGAGTTCAACGCCGCCGAACGGCAGAACTTCGTGCGCTACGTGCGCAATGGCGGCTTCGTCTTCGTCGACGACTGCAACCATGACATCGACGGCCTGTTCGCCACCTCGTTCGAGGCACAGATGGGCCGGCTGTTCGGCCCGAAGGCATTGCAGAAACTGCCCAACAGCCACGCGCTGTACCGCAGTTTCTTCCGCTTCCCGGACGGTCCGCCCGCCACCAGCTTCGAACTCAACGGCTGGGGCGACGACCTGGTGCACGACTATCTGAAAGGCATCGAGGTCGATGGTCGGCTGGGCCTGCTCTACAGCAACAAGGACTATGGCTGCGAGTGGGACTACGACTGGCGCAACAAGCGCTTCCTGGCCGAAGACAACACCCGCTTTGGCGTCAACATCGTGATGTACGCGTTGAACAATTGACAGGACCTGCACGCCCATGAACTCCCCCGACCTCGATTCCCTGCTGCCGCGCCTGGATGAACTGCGCGCCGCGCTTGCACGCGCGGTGGTGGGCCAGCACACGGTGGTCGAGCAGCTGTTGATCGGCCTGCTGGCCGGTGGCCACTGCCTGCTGGAAGGTGCGCCCGGGCTCGGCAAGACCCTGCTGGTGCGCTCACTCGGCCAGGCATTGGAACTGCAGTTCCGGCGCGTGCAGTTCACCCCCGACCTGATGCCCAGCGACATTCTCGGCACCGAGCTGCTGGAGGAAGACCATGGCACCGGCCATCGCCATTTCCGCTTCCAGCAGGGCCCGATCTTCACCCACCTGCTGCTGGCCGACGAACTCAACCGCACCCCGCCCAAGACCCAGGCCGCACTGCTGGAGGCAATGCAGGAACGCACGGTCAGCTACGCCGGCACCACCTACGCGTTGCCCGCGCCGTTCTTCGTGCTGGCCACGCAGAACCCGATCGAGCAGGCCGGCACCTACCCGCTGCCCGAAGCGCAACTGGACCGCTTCCTGCTGCATGTGCTGGTGGATTACCCCAGCGAAGACGAGGAACGGCGGATCCTGGAACAGACCACCGGCGGTGCCACCGACGCGGTGCCGAAGGTGATGGATGCCGAGGCGGTGATCGCCCTGCAGGCGGCTGTGCGGCAGGTGCATGTCAGCCCCGACGTGCTGGCCTGGATCACCCGCCTGGTGCGCGCTAGCCGGCCCGGCGAAGGCGCCCCGGCGGCGATCAACCAATGGGTGAAGTGGGGCGCCGGTCCGCGCGCCGGGCAGTCGCTGGTGCTCGCGGCAAAAGCGCGCGCCTTGCTGCAGGGCCGCTTCGCCGCCACCCGCGAGGACGTGCAGGCGCTGGCCGCGCCGGTGATGCGCCATCGCCTGCTGCTGTCGTTCGCCGCCGAGGCCGAGCAGAAGCGTGCCGACGACGTGGTCGCCGCCCTGCTGCAGGCCGTGCCATTCCCGGGTTGATCCACGCGTGAACGCCGGTACCCCGCTGACCTTGCCACCGGAACTGCATGCGCGCCTGCGCCTGCTGCGGCTGCGGCCGCGCCTGGCCAGCGGTGCCAGTGGCATCGGCCAGCACGCCAGCCGCAGCCGCGGTGCCGGCCTCGAGTTCGCCCAGTACCGGGCCTACGAACCGGGCGACGAGCTGCGCCAGATCGACTGGAAGCTGTACGCGCGTTCGGACCGCTTCTTCGTGCGCGAATCCGAACGCGAAAGCCCGATCACGGTCTGGCTGTTGCTCGATGCCACCGCCTCGGCCGGCCAGGCCGATCGCGCGGCACCGCAGCGCACGCGCCTGGATCACATGCGCGGCGTGGCCGCCTGCGTGGTGGAACTGGCGCTGCAGCAGGGCGACCGTTTCGGCCTGCTGGCGATCAATGGCGATGGACTGCAGCTGGTGCCCGCGGCGAACGGCGCACGCCAGCGTGACCGCGTGCATCTGCAACTGCATGCCCTGCATGCGCGCGGCACCTGGCCCGCGGCCGAACGCCTGCGGCCACTGTGGGAGCGCGTGCGCCCGGGCGACCTGCTGCTGGCGATGGGTGATGGCTTCGACGCGGCCTGCATCGTGCTGCTGGAGCAACTGGCCAGCGCACGCCGTGAAGTGGCACTGCTGCAGATCCTGACCGCCGACGAGCGTGATTTCCCGTTCGACGCCGGCCATCGCTTCCGCGATCCGGAGACCGGCGAGGAACTGCTGGGCGATGGCGCGGCGATCCGCGCCGACTACCTGCAGCGCTTCGCTGACGCACGCAACGCATTGCAGTCGCGCCTGCAGGCCAGCGGCATTGCCAGTGCCACCGGCTGGCTCGACCAGCCGTTGGATCAACCCCTGCAGGCGCTGTTCGGCCGTGGGGGCAGTGCATGACCCTGCTGTTCCCGTTGGGCCTGGCCGCGCTCGCTGCGTGGTTGCTACCGCTGCTGATCCATCTGGCCCGGCGCCATCCGTACACGCCGCTGGATTTCGCCGCGCTGCGCTGGCTGCGCGCGCAGATCCGCCCGCGCCAGCGCATCCGCTTCGATGACTGGCCGTTGCTGCTGCTGCGCCTGTTGCTGCTGGCCGCATTGGCCTTGCTGCTGGCACGCCCTGCATTGACCGGCCCCGCGCCCGTCCCCACCGAGTGGACGGTAGTGGCTCCCGGATTGGACGCCGCCGCACTGCGCGGCACCGCCGAAGAGGGCAACTGGCACTGGCTGGCACCCGGCTTCCCCACCATCGATCAGGCACCGCCGGCATCCAGCGCATCGCTGCCCAGCCTGCTGCGCGAGTTGGACGCACAGCTGCCCGCGGGCACCGCGTTGACCGTGCACGTTCCCGATCCCCTGCCCGGTCTGGACGGCACCCGCCTGCAGCTGTCGCGCGAAGTGCAGTGGCGGCCGCAACCGGTACCGGCCACTCCGCAACCGAGTGCCGCGACGCTGCCGCGTCTGCGCGTGCACAGCGATGCGCCGGCCGCCGCCCAGCACTGGGTGAACGCACTGCAGCGCGCGTGGGGCATGCAGGCGCCGCTCGCTCCTCTGTCGGCCGATGCCCTGCCCGAACGCGGCGAGATCGGCGTATGGAGCCGCAGCGATGCACTGCCGGCGAGCTGGCAGGCATGGCTGCGCCACGGCGGTCGTGCAGTGAGCGCCGGCAAGCCTGCTGGCGACGCCGGCATCCTGCTGCGCAACGCCGACGGCTCACCAGTGCTGTGGCAACAGCGCATCGGCCACGGCGTCCTGTTGTCACTGCCCGGCGACTGGGATGCCTCAGGCAACGCTGCGCTGCGCGACCCGCGGTTGCCGCGTGCCCTGCTGCTGGCGCTGCAACCGCCAGCGTCACCGCGCCTCGGCGATGCACAGGACCAGGCACCACGCCGGGCCGCACTGCCCGCCATAGCGCCCCCAGCGCGTGAGCCAACCACGTGGTTGCTGCTGGTCATCGTGCTGCTGTTCGCGCTGGAGCGCTGGATGGCCAGCAGTCGCCGGCGCAGGGTGGCCACATGAACACCCTGCAGCACGCCTGGCAACGCGCACGCCGTCGACGTGCACTCGTTACCCTGCTGCTGGGCCTGCCATGGGCGCTGGCCGCGACGACGCTGGTGCTGCGTCTGGCGGGCTTCGATATCGCCTGCGTGGTCGGCACCGTCAGCGCGCTCGCCTGCGCAGCGCTCGCCACGGCACATGCCCGCCAGCTGGACCCACAGTGGGTGCAGCGCCAGCTTGATGCCAGCGGTGCCAGCGAGGACAGTGCCGACCTGCTGTTCGCCGATGCCGCCATGCTCAATCCGCTGCAGCAGCGCCAGCGCGCGCATGTGCTGGCCACGCTGGAGCGCGCGACACCGGACCTGCGTCAGCGCTGGCCGCGCAGGGCGTTGGCCCTGAGCTGGGTCGCGGGCCTGGCGATCACTGCGCTGGCATTCGGCTGGCCACGTTCCGGCCCCGACTCCGCGCCGGCCCGCACATCGGCGCCTGTCAGCACGGCTGCCGCCGGCCCGCTGCACCTTCAGTCCACCCGCCTGCGGATCGACGCACCGGCCTATACCGGCCAGGCCACGCGCACCCAGAACGCGCTGGATGCCAAGGTCGCCGCGGACAGCCGGCTGTCGTGGTCGTTGCGCTTCGATCGCGCGCCGGACAAGGCATGGCTGCAGTTCCACGACGGCCGCCGGCTGCCGCTGAGCGAGCAGGATGGGCAGTGGCTGGCGCAGGATGTGGCGCGCGTGCCTGTGCTGTACCGCGTGGTGAGCGAACCTGCACTGGCCCAGACCCGCCTGCATCGCCTGGACGTGGTCGCTGATCGTGCGCCCAGCGTGCGCGTGCTGGAGCCCGCCGCGACCCTGGTGCTGGGCACGCCCGGGCAACGCCAGTGGTCGTTGCGCTTCGAAGCCAGCGATGACTACGCCGTGGCCACGCAGGCAACGCTGTCGATCACCATTACCCAGGGCAGCGGCGAGAACATCACCTTCGTTCGCCGCAGTGTCGGCCTCACCGGCAGCGGCGAAGCGACTGCACGGCGTTTCGCGCACAGCCTCGACCTGGCTGCGCTGGGCGCGCAGCCCGGCAGCGATGTCATCGCCCAGCTGGAAGTACGCGACAACCACGCGCCAACACCGCAGGCCGGGCGCAGCAGCAGCGTGATCCTGCGCCTGCCCAGCGCCGAGGTTGCACTCGGTGCCGAACTGGAAGGCCGCATCAAGAAGACGCTGCCGGCCTACTTCCGCAGCCAGCGGCAGATCATCATCGATGCCGAAGCGCTGATCCGGCAGCGACACAGCCTCGCCGCCGAGGACTTCGTGAAGCGCAGCGATGCGATCGGTGTCGACCAGCGCATCCTGCGCCTGCGCTACGGCCAGTTCCTGGGTGAGGAAAGCGAAGGCGCACCGAAGCCGCCGCCGACCAGCGACCTGCCCACCAGCGATGCGCCAGCTGCAGGCAGCCACGATGACGAGCACGAGCACGACCATGGCACCGAGGCCGGGGCACACGATGAGCATGGCCACGATCACGGCGGCAAGGCGTCCAATGCCGATTCGCCACCGGTGTTCGGCAGCGCCACCGATGTGCTCTCCGAATACGGCCACACCCATGACCATGCCGAGGCCGCGACCCTGCTCGACCCGCAGACCCGGGCCACGCTGAAGGCCGCGCTGGACCAGATGTGGTCGGCCGAAGGCGAGCTGCGCCAGGGCCGTCCGGAGCAGGCGTTGCCGTTTGCCTACAAGGCGCTGGGTTTCATCAAGCAGGTGCAGCAGGCCGAACGCATCTATCTGGCCCGGGTCGGGCCAGAGCTGCCACCGATCGATGAAGGCCGTCGCCTCGGCGGTGATCGCGCCGGACTGGCCAGTCGTGAACTGCCGTTGGCCGCACGAACCCCGCCCGACCGGGCCATCGTTGAAGCCTGGCAGCGCCTCGGTGATGACACCAGCGTGCCCGACCTCGATGCACTCGCTGCCTGGCAGCAGCGCAATGCCGCCTACCTGCCCGATGCGCTGGATCTGGCTGCCGCCATCGAGCAGCTGCGCATCGAGCCCGGTTGCCGCGACTGCCGCCAGCGCCTGCGCGCTCAGTTGTGGCGGGCGCTGCAGCGTCCACTGCCGCAGGCGATGCGGCGCGGTGCCGCCGATGCGATGGGCCAGCGCTACCTGGACGCGCTGGAGGCGCAGCCATGAACCCCTCCGGCCTGAACCTGTGGATCGTCCTGGCACTCGCTGTGATCGTGGCGATCGCCAGCGTTCGCCAGTCGCGCAACAACACCACGCACCGTGGCCGCCGCTGGGGGGTGATCGGACTGCAGGTCATCGTCGCCACGCTGCTGTATTTCTGCCTGGTGCCGCCCACCCGCCAGCAACCCGCAGGCGGGCTGGTTGTGCTCGGAATCGATGCCAGCAGGGCCGGCGCGTTCCCGGCCAGCGAAGGTCCGCTGTGGCTGTTGCCGGAAGCTGCCGATGTGCCCGGCGCAAAGCGCGTACCCGACCTGGCCACCGCGCTGCGGCAGCATCCGGCCTCCACGCTGACGCTGGTTGGTGCCGGCCTGGTCGCGCGTGACCGCGACGCAGTACTGCCACGCGACGTACGTTGGCAGCCGACAGCACCGCCGCGCGGCTGGGTCGCCTTGCAGCCACCGGCCGACGCCGCGCCCGGCGCACGCTTCGAGGTACAGGCACAGGCGCGTGGCGTTGCCAGGGCAAAGGCGGAACTGCTCGACCCGGCCGGCAGCGTGGTCGATCGCGCGGATGTTGCCGACGATGGCCACGTTCAGTTGAGTGGCATCACCCGCGCCGAAGGCCGCAGCGTGTTCCAGCTGCGCCTGCTCGATGCCGACGGCCATGTGGTGGACAACGTGCCGGTGCCGCAGCAGACCCTGCCGGCGGCGCCGTTGCGCCTGCAGGTACGCGCCAGCGCGCCGGGCCCCGAACTGAAGTACCTGCGCCGCTGGGCAGCCGATGCCGGCATCCGCGTGCAGGTGCAGGCCGATACCGGTGCCGGCCTGAGCGTCGGCGACGGCGCCTTGCCGCTGGACGCGGCGTCGCTGGCGCGCAGCGATCTGCTGCTGCTGGACGAGCGCAGCCTGGCGGCATTGAATGCCGCCCAGCTGGCCGCTGTGCGGCAGGCGCTGCGCGAAGGACTGGGCGTGCTGGTACGCAGTGCGGGCGCGCCTTCGGCCAGCGCGCGCCAGCGCCTGCACGATCTGGGCCTGCCGCTGCGGGGTGATGGCAGCAGCCAGGTCCTCGAACTTCCCGGCGACGGCGAGAGCGCGGTCCTCACCGCACGACGTGGCCCGCTCGCCGCGGGTACGCTGCCGACCGGCTACGGCGAAGAGGCAGACCGCAGTTCGCACGACGCCGCGCTGCCCACACTGGAAGCACTGGGGCTGCAGGTACCTGGCAGCAACGCGCTGCTGCACGATCGCATCGGCAAGGCTGTCGGTGGCTGGCGCGCTACCGGCAAAGGCCGCATCGGCCTGCTGCCCATCACCGACAGTTGGCGCTGGGTGCTGGCCGGCCGCGATGACCGCCACGGCGAACTGTGGAGCGGCGTGGTTGCCACGCTGGCGCGGGCGCAGGGCAGCGCTGAGGCGCTGTGGTCGCCACAGCCGATCAGCTGGGCGGGCGAACGGCAGGCGCTGTGCGGCGTGCAGGCGCCGCTGCAAGCCTTCAACGCACGCGGCGAAGGCACGCCGCTGATCGTCGATGGCGCGACGTCAGACCTGCATTGCGCGGGCTGGTGGCCGCGCGAGGCGGGCTGGCAGCGCCTGCAGCACGGTGACGCTACCCTCTGGCGCTATGCGTTCGACCCGAAGGACGCGCCCGCGCTGCATCAGCAGGCAATGATCGATGCAACCACGCAGGCGCTGGCGGGCACCTCCCCGGCAACCGCGTCGCTGATGCAACCCGTGCCGGGATCGCGCTGGCCGTGGTGGCTGGCGTTCGTGCTGTGCGCATCGCTGCTGTGGTGGTTGGAGCGGCGGCGCTGACCGCGACGATGGGATCGCGGGCGGCATCCACGCATGGCGTGGATCTACTGGCCGGTTGCCCTGGTGGACGCCAACCTTGGCTGGCGTCTTTCGGCGGGGTCAACGCGTTCCCGCGCGCCGGTACACGCCATTGAAGCGCACGTTCATGCCACCGCATTCGCTGTTGTCGGCCACGATCAGCACCTCACCCAGCGAGTGCACACGCACCCGGCACGTATCCTCGGCGAACTCGACATCGGCACCCTGCGGTGTGGCACGCGCTTCCACCTGGCCCAGGTTCGGCCCATACGGGCGCTGTTCCGGCGTGGGGTTGGCGGAGGGCCAGTAGGCGTCGCCATCCACATGCAGCTGTCCACCCTGCACCGTGATGCGCAGGCCGTTGTCGCCATCTTTCCAGTGGCCCGTCCAGTCCTGCAGCGTGGGCACGGCCACCGGCAACGGCTGCAGCTTGCTGCGGTCGACCCAGCCGGCGCTGCCGCCCACCTTGTTGGGGAAGAACGCGCAGCGGTAACGGCCCAGGTCGCGACCGGTCACCACCGTATCGCCGTTGACCACATAGCTGCGCTGGCGGCAGGCCGGTTCGCCCTTGGCGGGGCAGCCCTCCATGTCGCCGAGCAGGTACAGGCGCGGTGCATCAACCACCCGCGCCAGCGCGAACCGGCTCTGTTGGGAGGGGAACGCGCCATTGCGGCAGGCGCCGCCATCGGCGATACCGGACGCGAAGGCGGAGGCCGGCAGCAACGCGGCCAGCAGGCAGAATGAACGCAGGGACATGACAGCATTACTGGTGGGGGAGCCCGCAGGATATACCGGCCTACTTCACTGGCGCTGTGTCGCCGGCATCCTGCTCCTGTGAGAACCGCAGCGCGCGCTGCTGCTGTTCGGCACTGAGCTCTGGGGGTGGCCGCGCCACGGCCGCCTGGATCTGGTCGGGACCGCCGGTGAGTTTGTTGATGCCTTTGGCTGCCGCCAGCACACCCTTGACCACGCCCATCATGATGTAGCCACCGCCCATGCTGACCTGCTCCGGCGATGGCGGTTCGCTCCAGTCGCGGCTGAAGCGGTTATCGCCGAACTTCACCGGGTTCTTGAAGCGGTACAGGTCCAGCGGCTCGTCATCGGGCTTGAGCGCACGCACTTCGCCGAGGGTGGTGACGTTGTCCTGCGGCAAGGTGGTGGAGATCGGTGCGGTGGGGGCAGGCGGCGCATCTTCAGGGGGAACGGGTGCAGGATCGGGCACCGCCACCGGCGCAGCCTGTTGCGCCTGTACGATGCCGGTCAGCAGCATGCCGGCCAGGAGTGCTCCCTGCGTTCCACGTCGTGCCACAGCCATCCACCCTTTGGTTGCGTCCAGCGCCCAAGCATACGGATGCCGGCTTCAGATTTCGTTGCTGCACTGGCCGCTGTTCAGCCAAGGGAGATGCGGCCACACCACGGGACGCGAGCACTGAACGGTTCACGTCTCCGTGTGTGGTGTCTCACATCCTGAGACATGGATGTGGTGCCATGTGATCCCTCGCAATCCGTCCCCGCTTCCTCTTCCATGGCCTACGAACTCGCCAAGCGCACCGCCGATGCCGAGCAGAAGCTCGCCACCCGCGATGGCCTGCCCGCCCGCGACGGCGCTCTGCTCAGCGCGCGCCTGCAGCGCCGCTACCAGGACCGCATCACCGGCAGCTTCGCCATTCCCGGCCGTGAAGGCCGCTACGCGCCCATTCCCGACTCGGTACCACCGGCGCTGGCCGCTGCACTGAAGGCACGTGGCATCGAGCAGCTCTACAGCCACCAGGCCGAAGCCTGGGAGGCCAGCCAGCGCGGCGAGCACGTAGCCATCGTCACCCCCACCGCCAGCGGCAAGTCGCTGTGCTACACCCTGCCGGTGGTCAGCGCGGCCATGCAGGACAAGGCCAAGGCGCTGTACCTGTTCCCGACCAAAGCACTGGCCCAGGACCAGGTGGCCGAGCTGCTGGAACTCAATCGTGCCGGCGATCTCGGCGTCAAGGCCTTCACCTTCGACGGCGACACCCCCGGCGATGCGCGCCAGGCGATCCGCCTGCATGGCGACATCGTGGTGTCCAACCCGGACATGCTGCACCAGGCCATCCTGCCGCATCACACCAAGTGGGCACAGTTCTTCGAGAACCTGCGCTACATCGTCATCGACGAGGTGCACACCTATCGCGGCGTGTTCGGCAGCCACGTCACCAACGTGCTGCGCCGGCTCAAGCGCATCTGCGCGTTCTATGGCGTGCAACCGCAGTTCATCCTGTGCTCGGCCACCATCGGCAACCCGCAGGCACATGCCGAGGCGTTGATCGAGGCACCGGTCACCGCCGTCACCGAATCCGGCGCGCCCACCGGGCCGAAGCAGGTGCTGCTGTGGAACCCGCCGGTGATCAACCCCGACCTGGGCCTGCGTGCCTCGGCGCGCTCGCAGAGCAACCGCATCGCGCGCATCGCGATCAAGTCCGGGCTGAAGACCCTGGTGTTCGCGCAGACCCGGTTGATGGTCGAGGTGCTGACCAAGTACCTGAAGGACATCTTCGACCACGACCCGCGCAAGCCGCCCCGCATCCGCGCCTACCGCGGCGGTTATCTGCCCACCGAACGCCGCGAGACCGAGCGTGCGATGCGTGCCGGCAACATCGACGGCATCGTCAGCACCTCGGCGCTGGAACTGGGCGTGGATATCGGCAGCCTGGACGTGGTCATCCTCAATGGCTACCCCGGCAGCGTGGCCGCCACCTGGCAGCGTTTCGGTCGTGCCGGTCGCCGCCAGCAACCCGCACTCGGCGTGATGGTGGCCAGTTCGCAGCCGCTGGACCAGTACGTGGTGCGGCACCCGGACTTCTTCGCCGAAGCCTCGCCCGAACATGCGCGCATTGCGCCAGACCAGCCGCTGATCCTGTTCGACCATATCCGCTGCGCGGCCTTTGAACTGCCGTTCCGGGTCGGCGATGGCTTCGGCCCGATCGATCCGGAGGTATTCCTGGAAGCGCTGGCCGAAACCGAAGTCATCCACCGCGAAGGCGAGCGCTGGGAATGGATCGCCGACAGCTATCCGGCCAACGCGGTCAGCCTGCGTGCGGTGGCCGACGGCAACTTCGTGGTGGTCGACCGCAGCGATGGCCGCCAGCAGATCATCGCCGAGGTCGATTACTCCGCCGCCGCGCTCACCCTGTACGAGGGCGCCATCCACATGGTGCAGTCCACGCCCTACCAGGTGGAGACGCTCGACTGGGAGGGCCGCAAGGCCTATGTCACCCGCACCCACGTGGACTACTACACCGACAGCATCGACTTCACCAAGCTCAAGGTGCTGGACCGTTTCGATGGCGGCGTGGCCGGCCGGGGCGATTCGCATCATGGCGAAGTGCACGTGGTGCGCCGCGTGGCCGGCTACAAGAAGATCCGCTATTACACCCACGAGAACATCGGCTACGGGCCGGTGAACCTGCCCGACCAGGAACTGCACACCACTGCGGTGTGGTGGCAGCTGCCGCAGGCGCTGCTGCTGCGCGCGTTCGTCAGCAGGCAGGATGCGCTGGATGGCTTTCTCGGCGCCGCGTATGCACTGCACATCGTCGCCACCGTGGCGGTGATGGCCGATGCGCGCGACCTGCAGAAGTCGGTGGGCAACGGCGATGGTTCCTGGTTCGCGATCGCCGACCAGAGCGGCCGCGGCCAGTTGCGCGGCAGCGAGGGTGATCCTGGCGTTGTCGAACTGCTGCAGGAATTCGTGCCCACTGTGTATCTGTATGACAACTTCCCCGGTGGCGTCGGCCTCAGCGAGCCGTTGTGGCAGCGTCAGGCCGAACTGGTGCAGCGCGCGCGTGAACTGGTGCAACGCTGCGACTGCAAGGCCGGCTGCCCGGCCTGTGTCGGCCCGGTGCTGGCCGCGCAGGAAGAGGATGAAACCTCGCCACGTGCGCTGGCATTGCGCGTGCTCGACCTGTTCGATGCCGATGCCTGCCAGCATGTGCCCGACGTGGTGGTGACCACGCGCGATCCGATGGAGCTGCTGGCACCGTGAGCCTGAGCCTGGACAAGCTGCGCCTGCTGCGCAGGCAGGCCGGCGACCCGAAGGCAAGCACACCGGCCGTGCCGGACGTGCCCCCTGCGCCACCGGCACCCGTGGCCGCCAACGATGCGCGGCAACCACCGGCCGAGCGTTCGGTGTTCGCCTGGGTCGAACAGGAAATCCGCCACAAGCCGACCGGCGCTGCAGCCCCCACACCGGCATCCGCACCGCTGCGGCGGCCGGAAGTTGGCAGCCTGCATCGCCTGCTCGGCCTGCGCACGCGGAGCGGCGCCACGCCGGCACGGGCCAGCGCGCAGGACCGTCAGTTGCCAGGTGAGGAGATCGCACCGGGCCTGTTCCTGATCGAATCGCTGCAGCCGCAGGCGATCCCGGCACAACCGCTGTCGCTTGATTTCGCCCGTCGCGACGGCGAGCACGTGGCTGCGCGTGACCTGCTGTTCTTCGATACCGAAACCACCGGCCTGGCCGGCGGCACCGGCACCCGCGCCTTCATGATCGGCGCTGCGGACTGGCATGTGTGCCCGCGGCGTGGCGAAGGCCTGCGCATCCGCCAGCTGCTGATGGCCACCATGGCCGCCGAGGACGCGATGCTGGCCACCTTCGCCGGCTGGCTGCAACCGTCCACCGTGTTCTGCAGCTACAACGGCCGCAGCTATGACGCACCGCTGCTGAAAGCGCGTTACCGGCTTGCCCGGCAACGCGACCCGATCAGCGCGCTGGACCATGTCGACCTGCTCTACCCCACCCGCCGCCGCTATCGCGGCACGTGGGAGAACTGCAAGCTGTCCACCATCGAACGCCAGCTGCTGCGCGTGGTGCGCGAGGACGATCTGCCGGGCTCGGAGGCACCCGGTGCGTGGTTGCGCTTCCTGCGAGGCGGCGACGCGGTGAACCTGCGCCGGGTGGCCGACCACAATCACCAGGACGTGGTGACCCTGGCCCTGCTGCTGCAGCGGCTGGTGCGCGAGGAACAGCGCGAGCGCGAGACACTGGCGCTGGTCGGGCAGTAATGACACGGGGCCGCGTTGACATGCCCTGACGGTGGCAGCGGTGACACTGCCACCACCATCCACGCCTGGAGCCCGACGATGCGTCCCAGTCCCCTTGTCCTGCTCGCCATCCTGCCCTTGGCCGCCTGCAGTCACGCCGGCGGCAGCACCGCCCACGATCCCACGCCGGCGCCCGTGGCCGACGCCGCGCACGAATGCAAGCCGGAGGCGCTCGAGGCCTTCACCGGCAAGACGGCTGACGAAGCCACCATCAAGAAGCTGGTGGCCGCCAGCGGCGCGCGCGGTGCACGGGTGGTCAAGCCGGGCATGGCGGTGACCATGGACTTCCGCCAGGACCGCGTGACGGTGCAGGTGGATGCGCAGAACCGGATCGAGCGCGCCAGCTGCGGTTGATCGCCCCAGGGCAGTGGGGGGGGGGGGGGGGGGGGCCCCCCCCGGGCGCCCCCCCCCCCCCCCCCCCGCCCCCCCCCCCCCCCCCCCCCCCCCGGCGCCCCCCCCCGCCCCCCACTACCGATCAGAGTCGCTCGGCCTTGCCGCTGGCCAAGGCGCGCGCGATCACCTGCTGCGCCTGCTGCGACGCTTGGGCATGCACGCGTGCCTGGCGCTCGCCCAAGGCGGCCTGCTGGCTGCCCAGCGCTGCCTGGCGGCTGGCCAGTTCAGACTGCTGGCTGGCCAGGCGCTGCATGTCACGAGTGCGGCCGGACTGCCCGGCCTCGCTGCGGGCTTCCTGCATCGCACGGCGTGCCTCGGCGGCGGCCTCGCGTGCAGCCTCACGCGCAACGGCCACGTCGCTGGTTGCACCGCGCGCTGCCTTTGCCGCTTCCGCCGCCGCCTCGCGGTTGATGTCATGCGCGGCCATCGCACTGCGCGCGGCCTCGGCGGCGATCAGTGCGATGCGGCGCGATTCCTCGCCCTGCAGGCGGCCCATTTCACCCATCTGCCTGCCGAGTTCGCCCTGCCGGCGACCCAACAGGCTTTGCTGGAGGCCCAGTTCGCTCTGCTGGCGGCCCAGCTCTACGGCACCGCTGTAGGCACGCTGCAGCGTCTGGATCAGCATCGGGTCACGCACCACGTAGCGCTTGTCACCCTGGCGGAACCACAACGCCGGGCCCTTGCCGAGCTGCCTGCGGGCCACCGTCACGTCGTCCATGCCGCCGTTGGCGAAGGTCGAATCACCATCAACCAGAACGAAGGCCTCCCGGGGCGACCTGCCCAGGTCGAGGCGACCGTAGGTGGTGATGGAGGTGGCGGCCGACGTCGCGCCTTCATCGTCTTCGGCCATGCCCGTGGCATCGTCGACATCGGCCACATCGGCATCGTCGGGCCCGGTCGCGTCAGCGGGTTCGGCCGGCGCGGCCGGTGCTGCAGGCGCGGCCGGGGCCGCCGGCACGCCCGCGGCGGATGGCGGTGCGGCCGGAGCCTTGGGAGCCTTCGGCGGTGCTGGCGCCACGACCTTGGGTGCCGCCGGTGGCGCGGGCGGTGCCGGCGGCACCGGCGCTGCGACCAGTCGCATCGGCGCCACGCCCACCACCACCACCACAGCAGTCAGCGCCATCGCCAGGATGCGCGGGCAGGCCCGGCGCGGCTGCAGCGAGAGCAGGCGACGCTTGAGGCTGGTGGCATCCGGTGCGGCACTGGCCACGCCCAGGTGCGGCTGCGGTGCCACCCCCAGCTGCAGCAGCAGACGGCCATAGGCCTGGCGGCTGGCAGCGTGCTGGCCCACCACCGCTGCGTCCACCGCTTCTTCGCGCGCTTGTGCATATTCACGCACCGACAGGCGCAGCAGCGGATGGAAGAAGAACAGGTGCTGGGCCAGCGCAGGCAGCAGGCCCCACTGCAGGTCCCGCCGCTGCAGGTGCTGCAGTTCGTGGGTCAGGGCCAGGTCCAGCGCGTCGCCCTGCAGGGCATTGTCGCCAGCCGGCAACAGCAGCACCGGGCGGAACGGGCCGACCAGCTGCGGTGCGTCCACCTGCGTGCTCATCCACAACCGCGGCGCAGGCCGCACGCCATGTGCATCGGAAGCCAGCTGCAGGGCCTGCACCAACGCCTGGTCCTCGCAGGGATAGGCCGCTGCCAGCAGCGCGCGGCAGCGACGCCACTCACCGAAGGTACGCAGCGCCATCAGCAGCACGCCGGATGCCCACAGCGCGGCCAGTGCGACGGCCCACCACGCCACGGCCGGCGCGTCCGCTGCAGGCATCGGCATCGCGGCCAGCAACTGTGCCGAGGCCTCCGGGGCCAGCGGGTAGACGATGTCAGCGGCCACGTCGGTCGCGGTCATCGCCACCGCCTGCGGGGCAGGCAGCCAGGCCAACTGCAACGGCTGGCTCCAGAACAGGCCGAGCACGGCCTGCAGCGAGACCAGCCACCACAGGCGGCAGCGGGTCGCCGCCGACAGCGACGGCAGCGCGCGGCACAGGCCGTACACCAGCGCCACCAGCAGCACGGTCTGCAGGCTGGTCCAGCCCAGGCGTTCCAGCATCGGGATCAGCATCGTGGTGTCCATGGCTCAGCCCTCGTGGCGACGCGATTGGAGTTGGGCGACCAGCGCTTCCAGCTCGGCCAGCTCGTTGTCGCTGACCTTCTGCCGCTGCGACAGATAGGCCACGAACGGCGACACCGAGCCCTTCAGGGTGTTGTCGACGAACTGCGCCACCGCGCCCTGCAGCACGCTCTGCGGGCCACGGGTGGCCTGGTAGCGGTAGACGCCGTCCTGCTGCCGACGCTGAAGATACCCCTTCGCCCGCAGGCGCTCCATCATCGTCAGCACAGTGGAACGAGCCAGCCCACGGGCCTCGCCGTAGCCACTGGCGACCTCACCGACACTGGCCGGCGCATGTTCATCGATGTACTGCAGCAGGGCCAGTTCCTGGTCCCCGATGGTCTTGCCGCGCATGACACCACTCCCTTGACTACACGTGTCGTCACTGTCAGCTTGACGACATCTGTAGTCAACCCCCCGGAGGTCATGGGCCGACGAACGGTAGGCACCACCGAGCGCTTAAACCTTTGACCCGCCCGCCGCATCCGATCCGCAACGCCCCGCTGGAATTCCGCATGTCCCGCCCAATGCTCCGAGTCCTGCTCATGCTCATCAGTGCCCTGCCCTTCGCCGCCGTCTCTGCCAGCCAGGACCAGGCCAACGACCAGACCCGCCGCCTGATCCGCCAGATCATGCTGGAGCAGCGCATCCCGGGATTGCAGATCGCGGTGGTCAAGGATGGGCAGATCGTGCTCTCCGAAGCCTACGGGCTGGCCAACGTGGAGAACGGTGTGCTTGCCTCGCGCGACACCCGCTTCCCGCTCAATTCGGCCACCAAGGCGTTCACCGGCGTGGCTGCCGCGCAGCTGGCCCAGCAGGGGCAGCTGGATCTGGACGCGCCGGCCTCGCGATATCTGGGTGATCTTCCGCCAGCGTGGAGAGACGTACGCGTACACCAGCTGCTGGCGCATACCTCCGGCCTTCCGGACATCCTTGATGCGAACGGGCTGCTGGGCGGAGGTTCCGAAGCACAGGCATGGGCGGCGGTGACAGCTCGACCGCTGGAAGCGGCGCCTGGGCAGCGCTTCGCCTACAACCAGACCAACTACGTATTGCTGGCACGGATCATCGCGCAGCAATCCGGCATGCCCTACGAACGTTTCCTCGCCACCGGCCAGTTCAGCAGCGCGCGCATGGCCCGCACCACCTTCGGCGACAGCTACGACCTGATTCCGGATGCGGCGACGATGTACAGCCTGGCCCCGCGTGCCACCGACGATGTAGATGCGCCGTCCCGCCTGTCGCATTGGTTCTACGACATACCGCCTTCGCTGTGGGCGGGTGGCGGCATCCTCACCACCGCCGACGACACCGCGCGCTGGCTGGTCGCGCTGACCGAAGGCCGCCTGTTGCCGGAGACGGCCCTGCGACGGATGTGGAGCGCAGAGCGCCTGGCGGATGGCCGTGCCGGCCCGTGGGCGGGTGGCTGGGCGGTACTGCGCGCGTCGCCCGACCTTCAGGTGGCCGGTATCGGCGGTGCGCGCTCGGCCTTCGTGGTCTATCCCGAGCGCGGCGTGGCGGTAGTGGTGCTGACCAATCTTGTCGGTGCCAATCCGCAGCAGTTCATTCCGCGCATTGCCGACTTCTATGCGACTGCTGAAACAGCGCTCAGACGCGGCAGGCAGCGGCAACACTGCGAGGGGTAGCGCATGCCGCTCCTGGAGTATCTCCATCCATGTTGGCGGCAATGAGCGCACCGTGTCCGCGATGTGCGCATCATCAACTATCTCGTAAATTTTCCCGTGACAGAGTAGAGCGGCTCGAGTAACCACTAATAGAGCTTTCGGCGCTCTCCCATAATATCTGCTTCAAGCTGCATACCTGGACGCAGTGGCTCGCGGTTCCCATATGCCAGAACATCCTGGTGGTCCAGCGAAACGAAGACACGATACAGGGACTGATTTGGATCGTTGCTCTCCTTACTTTTCATCATTGCGCTTCTGGAGATGCGAATTACGGTGCCCTCATGAGTACCGAACTTTTGGTAGGGATATGCTTGGTACCTCAGCAAAACTCGATCACCCACTTTCACGAAGCCTATCGCGGAACTCGGGACAAGCAACTGCGCTCTTAGCTCGGACCCTTCGGGTAGCAAGCTAAGAATCGCCTGACCTGGCTGTACGGCCTGTCCGGCCTCGACCAACCGGTTCGCGACAAGTCCGGCTACGGGAGCCCGAAGAAGGAGTTCGCCATCGGCCTCCATCCGAATAGTTTCCTGGCTCAGTGCCGCCAAGTCCCGCTCAGACGCGGCCTTAGTCGACAGCCTCTGCTGAGGAATCTCCGCAAGGCGCTGCTCCAGTTCAGCCAGACTCCTACGAATTGACGTCGCTTGGCGTTGGAGCGCCTGCTGTGCGTTCACCATCTCAAGTGTCGATTGCTCTTGCTGGTTGATCTGAACGAGACTCACATAACGCTGACCCTCCACGCTTCTATAGCGAGCTACGGTTTCGCGCCCGATCCTTACCTGCTCGCCGCGTGTCTGGATCTCAGACTCAATCTGGGCTAGCTCTTGCAACATCGCGCTGCGCTGCGCTTTGGCGCCGTCCTGCTGGGCTGCAAACTGTCTGTCCTGAAACTCGCTGATCGCGCTTACGCTTGCAATTCGGCTCCTCTGGGCATCGAGCAAGGTAGACACAGAATCGCGACCGGAGGACGTGACTCTTGGAACATTCACTGTCAGCAGTCCATCTTGAACACGAACATGGTCGCCCTCTTCCACATTCAACCTTGACACGACACCTGCAGAGGGAGCGACGACTGTGGACAGCCCGAGATCTGGCACAAGTTCACCCAGTACCCGCGATCTGCGCGAGTACTCGCCCAGGTACAGGAAGCTGACAATTGTCGAGGCAGCTATCGCTGCGAAGAGCCCCAGAATCCAGAATCGAACAGGTTGCGCGAGAGATATCGCCCCGAGCCAGCTGCGCCGCTGTGCGTCCACTGCCTCCTTTCGGAACAAATCGCTCATGAAACAGTGACCTTTTCACGCTGTTCTCCGTTCGCCAAAGGACCCGAAGGGCTTCGCTTCAGTCCGGAGCAATCGTCCCCGCATGCATAACGAGGACTCGGTCGGCACTTGCGATCGTCTCGGGACGATGAGCAATGATCACTCGGGTGAGGTCAAGCTTCCGCACCGCGTTGCTGACAAGCCTCTCTCGATCCACGTCCAGATGGCTGGTTGCCTCGTCAAGAAGGAGAAAACGAGGTTTCCGATACAAGGCTCTAGCAAGGATTACCCTCTGCCTTTGGCCTCCCGACAAGGAGGTTCCCATGTCTCCGATCAGGCTGTTATACCCCATTGGCATCGCAGAGATATCGTCGTGGACTGCAGCTAGGCGAGCTGCCTCACGCACTCGATCTTCGTCCCAGTCCTGATCCTCGAAGGCAATATTTTCACTCACACTTCCCGCGAAGAGCTGATCATCCTGCATTACAGCTCCGATCACTCGGCGATAGGCATCCATGTCGAGCTTGGAAAGCGGCACGCCCCCGACTCGAACCTCGCCTTCGGAGGGTTGCAGAAGGCCAAGCAGAATCTTCAGTAATGTTGTCTTTCCGCAACCCGAGGGACCGATGATGGCCACCGATTCGCCGGGCTCAATCACCAGGCTGCAGTTCCTGAGTACCCACGGCTCACCAGGAGCATAGCGAAAGCCAAGTCCATCGGCCTCGATACGCAGATCATCAGGGGGCAGACCACCTGACCTTAAAGAAGAGCTCTCCGGCTCCGTGAGAACAATGTCAGAAAGCCGCTCACCATGTAAGCGAAGCATGCGGAGTTCCACCCACTTGTCGATCAAGGCGCCCACGCGCTGTGAGAACTGATCCTTGTAGGCAAGGTAAGCGATCAGCATACCCACTGAGAACACGCTCTCCATTGCGAGAAGCGCTCCAATCCAGATGACCGCGATGCGTTCCAGACCAAACACAAATTGGCTTGCGCCACTGAAACCCAGGCCAAACTTCGAAAGCCAAATGTCTCGGTTGATGGCATCGTTCAAAAGGTTGAAGTAGCCAGCTTGGCGAATCGACTCGCGGCCCGCGACCTTCACTGACTGAACTCCGCGGATTGACTCAAGCAGATGACTCTGCTGTTTTGCCCCCGCGATCAACTGCGCCTCGGTTCCGCGCCGAAGAGGATTAAATGCTAACGCGCGCGCGACGGCATACAGGGCGACGGCGATTAGGGTGACGAGAGCGAGCTTCCAGCTGTACAGCAACATCATGCCAAGCGTCACTGTCATCATGAGACCGTCGATCAGCGCTTCAACAAAACTTGTCGTGAGCGTTCGCTGAATGGCCTGAACACTCCCCATGCGCGAGGTGACGTCACCCAGATGGCGCTTCTCAAAGTAATCCAAGGGCAAGTGCATGAGATGTCGAAAGACGTTGCCGGTCCACTGCAGGCTCAACCGATTCGACAGATAAATCACCGCTCTGCCGCGAATCTGTCCGATGCATACCTGCAGTACAAGTGCCAGACCAAAGCCGAGGCCAAGTACAGTCAGAAGGTCTCTATCGGAAGCGACTAGTGCCTGATCAACTGTCCATTGCATGAAGAATGGCGCTATCAGCACGAATATTTGAAGAGCAACTGACAACATCAGCAGCAAGCCGAGGGATCGCCATAGCCCTTCGATCTTTCCGGTCAATTGCTTCAGCGAGACTGCGGCTGGAGGCGGCGTGACCTGGAACTCTGCGGTTGGATGGAGCTCAAGAGCGATGCCCGTAAAGTGCCGCGAGACCTCTTCGAAGGATAGCTTGCGCTTGCCAAATGCCGGGTCCAGGACAGTGACGCTGCTTCGATGGAGCTTCTCAATCACCACGAAGTGATTAAGGTCCCAATGCGCGATGCAGGGCAGTTGCAGCTGGCTCAGATGCTCCATGTCCAAGCTCAACGGGCGACAACGAAAGCCAAGCTTTGCCCCAACGTCAATGATGTGAGCCAGCGTAGCGCCTTTGAGCGAGAGCGGATACCGGCGACGAAGTTCCCGAAGCCCGGCCTTGTTGCCATGGTGCGCCGCGACCATGGCCAAGCATGCAAGACCACACTCAGCCACCTCAGACTGTATAGGGGCGTCCATGCGTCGCCCTCCTAGTCGTGAAAATACTTCATCGATTGCGTTCTCAATTGCGGTGGATCTCCAGACTAAGCGGACGCCCGCTGCAAAATGCTTTCAAAGAACTTTGAGAATAGGATGTAAATTTCGCCACCTTGACTCCAAAGGAACCACAGCAATGCAATCGCACCAAGAACATGAGCGTCCCGCCTTTTGACTCTGAAAACATAGAACTTGCCCCGCTCACCTCCACCTTTTGAATCATCTGATTGCACAAATGGCTCCACGACGAAAAATGGAAGATGCCGGGTAGAAGCACCCGGCATCCAAGGTAATAGGAAGCAACTAGACTATGACGTCAGTGGAAGAATCGGGAGAGGCCGCGTACTCCTTCATCGCGCCCCAAGCACTACCTAGAGCTGAACCCACCATCCTTCCCCAGTTCCAAGTCTGCCAATCTCCACCTGAAATTTCTCCGATTTCATCGCAATGTAGCTCTCGAAATTCCCTCATTTACTTTGGCTCCATATAGCTGGTTCCATTGAACCCGTCCAAGACGCCGCCTACAAAGTCCGCGATTTCATTTCGTTCGTAGTAGACAAACGCGGCCACGGCGGCCCAAGGCAGCCATCCTCCTGAGATGCTATCGATCTGATCTGCAGAAATCTCTTTCATGGAATGCTCCTTATCCTTGATGAAGGGACCATCTTCTTTAACGAATACAACCAACACGGCGGCAGTTCAGGACTCCGCATTCACGCCGCAGGTCAACGATGTGCTTGAATTTGCATTCACATCCATGAGGAAAGTTGCAAATCGCCTGACACTTAGTAGGCAGGCAATGACACTAGCCTCACGTGAGAATATTGGGTTGGCGATCCCGTCTTGGGTGGACCCGAACAGGTTCCCCCTACCCGCGTGGCCCACCCATCACCGGCAGGATCACCCCACTGATGTAACTGGCACAGGCCGGAGATGCCAAGAACACATACGCCGGTGACAGCTCTTCAGGCTGTGCAGGCCGGCCCATGTCGCTGTCCTTGCCAAACTCCGCCACGTCTTCGGCCTGCTTGTCGGCGGGGTTCAGCGGCGTCCATACCGGCCCCGGCGCCACGCAGTTCACGCGGATGCCGCGCGGCAGCAGCTGGCTGGCCAGCGCCTTGGTGAACGCATGGATCGCGCCCTTGGTGGCGGAATAGTCGATCAGCGCCTTGCTGCCGAAGATCCCCGTTTCCGAGCCGGTGTTGATGATGCTGGCGCCTTCGCCCAGATGCGGCAGTACCGCACGCGCCATCTGGATGTAACCGCCGATGTTGGTCTGCAGGGTTTCCTGCAGGTGCGCGTCTTCCAGGTCTTCCAGGCGCTCGCAGTGCAGCTGGAACGCGGCGTTGTTGACCAGGATATCGATGCCGCCGAACGCCTTGGCCACCTGCTTGACAGCCTTGTTGCAGAAGCGCGGGTCGCGCACATCGCCGGCGATCACCACGCAGCGGCCGCCTTCGCGCTCCACGTGCTGGCGGGTGATGTCCGCGTCCTCGGCCTCGTCCAGGTGCAGTACCGCCACATGCGCACCTTCGCGCGCGAACAACACTGCCACCGCACGGCCAATGCCGGAGTCGCCACCGGTGACGATCGCACGCATGCCCTGCAGCTTGCCGCTGCCCGCGTAGTCGGGCGCAAGGAAACGGGGCGCCAGCTCCAGTTCGTGCTCGTGCCCGGGCTTGGCCAGCTGCTGCGCCGGCATCGCCTCCGGCTGCCGGCGTGCGCCGGCCTGGGTCGCGGTCTTCTTTGTTGCCTTCTTGGCTGCGCGGGCGTCCTTGGCCTTCTCCTGGTCCTGCAGGCGCCGCTGCCGTGCAGCGACGCGTGCCGCCCGTGGATCACTGGCGGCTGCCTTGCGGGTTGCGGTCTTCACCACGCGCGGGCGATCAGGGTCGGCGACCGCCTTGGTCGAGGTGCTGCCTTTACGCACTTTCGGCGATGCCTTACGGCGGGCGGGGGTCTTCCTGGTGGTGGCCATGCAGGTCTCCTCGGGAGGGAAAGGGGCTGCCGGCCAGCGGCCGGCACTACCGGGGGGCGGCCCATGCCGCTCCTGCAGTGTCTCCACCCACGCTGTTGGCGGCGGTGAGCGCGCCGTGTCCACGATGTGCACGGCATTCATTCCGCCACCACGTCTGACGTCGCACCCTGCACGCAATCACACAAGGAGTGCCTCCATGAAACATGCCATCGCCACCGCCGCCGCCTGCTTTGCCCTTGCCGCCTGCAGCAGCACACCGATGGCCCAGGTGCAGCCGATCGACGGCGTGATTTCCGGCCAGTGCCACAGCGACAGGGTGCGCGGCGCGGTGGGCCTGGCCGCCTCGGACGCCACCGTGGCCCGCGCACGCGTGGACAGCGACAGCCTGCACGTACGGGTCCTGCGCCATGACGGTCCGCGGGTGCCGCCGGCCAGCGAAGGCGGCGACCGCCTGACCATCGAGAAGGGCCGGACCAACAACATCGTTGCGATCTACTGCGGCTGACGACTGCGACTGAGCCGCCGCGCCCGGCGCAGCACTTTCAGGGTGGCCTGCTCCCACTGCCGCGGGCCTCGCAGGCCGGCCAGCGAGGCCAGCTCACCGCGCTCCCAGCCGGCAAACACGCACGGGTCGATGTAGGCCTTGCGGCACACGGCCGGCGTGTTGCCCAGCCGTGCCGCCACCTGGCAGACCACTTCGCGCTGCGCCTTGGCCAGCGCGCGCTGGCTGGCCGGTTCCGGCAGTTCGGTGGCGGCCAATGCCTGTACCGCCGCCAGCGTGCCGCCCCAGGTGCGGAAGTCCTTGGCGGTGAAGTCTTCGCCCATCACCTCGCGCAGGTAGTCGTTCACCGCGCCGGAATCCACCGGCTGCAGCGCGCCTTCGTCGTCGCGGTACTGGAACAGCGCCTGTCCGGGCAGCTGCTGGATGCCGCGCACCAGCGTGCCCAGCCGCCGATCGCCCACCACCACCTCGTGCAACTGCCCGGATTTGCCCCGGAAGCGCATGCGCACGCGGCCACCGCGCAGCAGGTCCAGGTGGCGGTTGCGCAGCGTTGTCAGCCCGTAGGATTTGTTTTCCTGTGCATAGCTTTCGTTGCCCACCCGCACCAGGGTGTCGGCCAGCAGGGCCACCACCACCGCAAGCACCTTGTCGCGCGGGAAGCCGGGCTGCTTCAGATCGCGCGACAGCCGCCGCCGCAACGTGGGCAACGCCTCGCCAAAGGCGATGATGCGATCGAACTTGCCGGCATCGCGCTCCTTCGCCCAATCGGCATGGTAGCGATACTGCTTGCGTCCACGCGCATCGCGGCCGGTGGCCTGCAGGTGGCCATTGGCGTGGGCGCAGATCCACACAGCGGTATACGCAGGTGGAATCGCCAGCGCACGGATGCGCTGCAGGGTGGCGGCATCGCGAACCGCGTGGCCATCGGCATCGCGGTAACTGAAGCCCTTGCCGGCGCGGCGCCGGCTGATGCCTGGCTGGGTGTCATCGACATAGCGCAGGCCGGCCGCGCGCGCGGCCTGTCGTTCGGGGGTAGAGGAGGTTGACATGACCGCAGTGTCGCCGTCGCGATGCCGCGAACCTGTCGATAACAGAAGACAAACACGTGAGGGTCGGTTCGCCGCTATGCTCGGGCTTTCACAATCCCTTCCGGAGTCATGATGTCGTTCCCGATTCGCGCCCGTTCGCTCTCCGCCCTGCTGCTGCCTGCCGTGCTGGCCCTAACCGCCTGCCAGGCTCCGGCGCTGGATGAACAGGATTCGGCCACTGCCCATGCCCAGCAGGCGGCCGAAGCCGCCAAGGCGCCGGCCGACGAAACCGGCAAGGCCACCGAGGCACCGCCGGTCGGCACCTGCGATGCCAGCCAGGTGCAGAGCCTGGTCGGCCAGGCCTACGCCGACGCGCTGGGCAAGCAGGCGCAGGAAGATGCCGGTGCCCACCAGCTGCGCGTCATGAAGCCCAATGACGTCGCCACCATGGAGTTCCTCGGCGACCGCCTGAACATCGAAGTGGACGACAAGGGCCTGGTCAGCGGCGTGCGCTGCGGCTGAGTTCGACCGCGCGCCGGCACGGGGTTGCCGGCGCGTTCTGTTGCACCTGCAACCGTGTATTGCGGCGCTGCAGCAACCTGTGATCTAGTCGAGGCATCCGGTGGCCTCACGATGCGCTCCAGGGAATGAGCGGGGACGAGTGTCGCCGCCAACCCTATACGCATCGAGGTAGAGATGGCCCCCCGCAACCGCCAAGGGCTTTACGACCCGCGCTCCGAGCGCGATGCCTGTGGATTTGGCATGGTCGCCCAGCTCGACGATCAACCTTCGCGCCTGTTGGTTGATACCGCCATCGCCGCGCTTTCGCGCATGACCCACCGCGGCGGCGTCGCCGCCGATGGCCTGACCGGCGATGGCTGCGGCCTGCTGCTGCGCCGCCCCGATGCGTTCCTGAAACTGCTGGCCAGTGAAGCCGGCATCGCCGTCGCCGCACGCTTCGCTGCCGGCCTGGTGTTCCTGCCACACGATGCCGAGGCTGCACACGCCTGCCGCACGCAGCTGCAGGCGCAGCTCGAAGCGGTCGGCTGCAAGGTCGCCGGCTGGCGCGAGGTACCCACCGACGACAGCGTCTGCGGCCAGCTGGCGCGCGACACCCTGCCACGCATCGAGCAGGTGTTCGTCGATGCCGGCGTCGGCCAGGATGATGCCGGCTTCGCGCTGGCGCTGTTCCTGGCCCGTCGCCGCAGCGAACAGCAGCTGCGCGACCATGCCGACTTCTACGTCACCACCCTCACCCCGGATGCGATCAGCTACAAGGGCATGGTGCTGCCGGACAAGCTCAGCCGCTTCTTCCCCGACCTGCAGCGCCGCGAACTGGCCTCCAGCGCGATCGTGTTCCACCAGCGCTTCTCCACCAACACGCTGCCGCGCTGGCCGCTGGCGCACCCGTTCCGGATGCTCGCCCACAACGGCGAGATCAACACCATCGAAGGCAACCGTCGCTGGGCGCAGGCGCGCAGCAAGGTGTGGAAGACGCCGCGCTTCGACATCGCCGAGTTCGATCCGGTGATCTCCATGCACGGTTCGGACTCGCAGAGCCTGGACAACATGCTGGAGCTGATGGTCGCCGGTGGCATGGAACTGATCCAGGCGCTGCGCATCCTGGTGCCGCCGGCCACCCAGTCGCTGGAGTTCAAGGACCCCGACCTGGCCGCGTTCTACGAGTTCCACGGCCTGAACAGCGAGCCGTGGGACGGCCCGGCCGGCATCGTCGCCTGCGACAGCCGCTACGCGGTGTGCACGCTGGACCGCAACGGCCTGCGCCCGGCGCGCTGGATGCTCACCGCCGACCGCCACTTCCTGGTCGCCTCCGAAGCCGGCGTGTGGGAAGTGCCGACCGAGCGCGTGGTGCGCAAGGGCAAGCTCGGCCCCGGCGAAATGGTGGCCATCGACCTCAAGCGCGGCGACCTGCTCGATTCGGACGCGGTGGACCGCATCAACCGCGGCCGCGCGCCGTACAAGCAGTGGCTGCAGCAGGGCGTGACCTACCTGCAGACCGAACTGATCGACCCGTCGCTGGTGGAAGAGCCGTTCGACGAAGCCACCCTGCGCAGCTACCACAAGCTCTACCAGCTCAGCAGCGAGGAAGTGGAACAGGTGCTGCGGCCGCTGGCCGAGACCGAGCAGGAAGCCACCGGCTCGATGGGCGACGACACACCGATGGCGGTACTGAGCCAGCGCAGCCGCCCGCTGTACGACTATTTCCGCCAGGCCTTCGCGCAGGTCACCAACCCGCCGATCGATCCGCTGCGCGAAGACTGCGCGATGTCCCTGTCCACCCAGCTCGGCAAGGAGACCAACATCTTCCATGCCGGCCCGGAGACGGTGAACCACGTCATCCTCAACTCGCCGGTGCTGAGCCAGCGCAAGCTGCGCCAGCTGCTGAAGATGGACCAGTACGTGCAGGCCAACCGCCTGCTCGACCTGTCCTACAGCGAAGACGAGGGCCTGCGTGCCGGCATCGAGCGCATCTGTGCCGAGGCCGAGCAGGCCGCGCGCGAGGGCATGGTGATGCTGCTGCTGTCCGACCGCTACCCGGTGGCCGGTCGGCCGATGGTGCATGCGCTGCTGGCCACCAGCGCCATCCACCACCACCTCTCGCGGCTGGGGCTGCGCTGCGACGTCAATCTGATCGTCGAAACCGGCACCGCGCGCGACCCGCACCACATGGCCTGCCTGCTCGGCTTCGGTGCCACCGCGGTGTATCCGTACCTGGCCTACCAGACCCTGTTCGACCTGGGCCGACGCGGCATCCTCAAGCTCAGCAAGGGCGGCGAGCAGTCGCAGATCGGCCGCCGCTACCGCAAGGGCATCTACAAGGGCCTGTCGAAGATCATCTCGAAGATGGGCATCTGTACGGTGGCCAGCTATCGCGGCGCACAGCTGTTCGAGATCATCGGCCTGGAACCCGAGGTTGTGGACATGTGCTTCCCGGACACCGCCTCGCGCATCGGCGGCGCCGGCTTCGCACGCCTGGATGCCGACGCGCGCGAGCTGTGCGCGCAGGCCTGGGATGCGCAGCAGGGCGTGGACGTGGGCGGCCTGCTGAAGTACGTGCACGGCGGCGAGTACCACATGTACAACCCCGACGTGGTCACCACCCTGCAGCGCGCCGCGCGCAGCGGTGACCCGCGTGCGTGGCAGCAGTACTGCGATGCGGTGCACGCGCGCCCGCCATCGGCGCTGCGCGACCTGCTGGAACTGGTGCCGGCCGCAATGCCGGTGCCGCTGGACGAGGTCGCCCCGGCCAGCGCCCTGTTCCCGCGCTTCGATACTGCAGCGATCAGCCTCGGCGCCCTGTCGCCGGAAGCGCACGAGGCACTGGCCATCGCCATGAACCGCCTCGGCGGCCGCAGCAATTCCGGCGAAGGCGGCGAGGATCCCGCACGCTATGGCACCGCGAAGCGCAGCAAGATCAAGCAGGTGGCCTCGGGCCGCTTCGGCGTCACCGCCGAATACCTGGTCAATGCCGAGGTGCTGCAGATCAAGGTCGCGCAGGGCGCCAAGCCCGGCGAGGGCGGCCAGCTGCCGGGGCACAAGGTCAACGAACTGATCGCACGCCTGCGCTATGCGCGCCCGGGCATCGGCCTGATCTCGCCGCCACCGCACCACGACATCTATTCGATCGAAGACCTGGCGCAGCTGATCTACGACCTCAAGCAGGTCAACCCGACCGCGCTGGTGTCGGTGAAGCTGGTCAGCCATGCCGGCGTCGGCACGATTGCCGCAGGCGTGGTCAAGGCCGGTGCGGACCTGATCACCATCTCCGGCCATGACGGCGGCACCGGTGCGTCGCCGGTCAGCTCGATCCGCTATGCCGGCGTGCCATGGGAACTGGGCGTGGCCGAAGCGCACCAGGCGCTGCTGGCCAACGACCTGCGCGGGCGCACCCTGCTGCAGACCGATGGCGGCCTGAAGACCGGCCTGGATGTGGTCAAGGCCGCGCTGCTGGGAGCGGACAGCTTCGGCTTCGGCACCGCGCCGATGATCGTGCTGGGCTGCAAGTACCTGCGCATCTGCCACCTCAACAACTGCGCCACCGGCGTCGCCACCCAGGACGAGCGCCTGCGCGAGAACCACTTCACCGGCCAGCCCGAACGCGTGGAGAACTTCTTCCGCCTGCTGGCCGAGGAAGTGCGCGGCTGGCTGTCGTACCTGGGCGTGCGTTCGCTGGAAGAGATCGTCGGCCGCACCGACCTGCTGCGGCAGATCGACGCGGCACCGCGCGAGGGCGTGCGCGTGGACCTGTCGCGCCTGCTGGCCGATGCCCGCTACGAAGGCAGCCACTGCGCCGCCCAGCGCCTGTACGAATCGCCGGACAGCCTGGCCACGCAGATGGATGGGCTGCTGGCCCCGGCCATCGAGCACAAGCGCGGTGGCGAGCACCGCTTCCTGATCCACAACACCGACCGCAGCATCGGCACCCGCCTGGCCGGCGCGGTTGCGCGCGCGCACGGCAACCAGGGCATGGCCGAGGCACCGCTGGAACTGCGCTTCCGTGGCAGCGCCGGGCAGAGCTTCGGTGCCTTCAACGTCGGTGGCCTGCACCTGGAAGTGGAAGGCGAAGCCAACGACTACGTCGGCAAGGGCATGGCCGGCGGCCGGCTGGTGGTGCGTCCGCCGCGTGGCGCCCGCTTCGAGGCACGCAGCACCGCCATCATCGGCAACACCTGCCTGTATGGCGCTACCGGTGGCGAGCTGTTCGCCGCCGGTCGTGCCGGCGAACGCTTCGCGGTGCGCAATTCGGGCGCGCTGGCGGTGGTGGAAGGTGCCGGTGACCACTGCTGCGAGTACATGACCGACGGCGTGGTGCTGGTGCTGGGCAAGGTCGGGCTGAACTTCGGCGCCGGCTTCACCGGTGGCCTGGCTTACGTGCTGGACGTGGACCGCGATTTCGTCGACCGCTACAACCACGAGCTGATCGACATCCATCGCGTCTCCGCCGAAGGCTTCGAGAACTACCGCCAGCACCTGCACCGCCTGATCGGCCGCCACCGCGAGCTGACCGGCAGCATCTGGGCACAGCAGATCCTGGACGAGTTCCGCGATTACATCGGCAAGTTCTGGCTGGTCAAACCGAAGGCCGCCAGCATCGAGTCGCTGACCGAAACCCTGCGACGCGCCGCCTGACGGTAGTGCCGGCCGCTGGCCGGCAACCCAGGATCACGTAGTGCCGGCCGCTGGCCGGCATCCGTAAAACACCACAGAGTCCGCCATGAGCCGCAAGCACGCCTTCCAGTTCCTCGACCTGCCCCGCACCATGCCGCAGCGCATCCCGGTGGAACTGCGCACCTCCGGCGACTGGGGCGAGCTGTACGGCAAGTTCGGCAAGGAAGACGCCCAGTACCAGGCGGGCCGCTGCCTGGACTGCGGCAACCCGTACTGCAGCTGGAAGTGCCCGGTGCACAACGCCATTCCGCAGTGGCTGCAGCTGGTGCAGGAAAACCGCATCCACGAGGCCGCCACGCTGTGCCACAGCACCAATCCGCTGCCGGAAGTGTGCGGCCGGGTCTGCCCGCAGGATCGGCTGTGCGAAGGCAGCTGCACGCTGGAGGAATTCGGCGCGGTCACCATCGGCGCGGTGGAGAAGTACATCGTCGATACCGCACTGGCCAGTGGCTGGCGCCCGGACCTTGGCGCGGTGCAGCCGACCGGCCACAGTGTGGCGGTGATTGGTGCCGGCCCGGCCGGGCTGGCCTGTGCCGACCGCCTGGCACGCGCCGGCATTGCCGCCGTGGTCTACGACCGCTACGAGCAGATCGGTGGCCTGCTGCAGTTCGGCATTCCCAGCTTCAAGCTGGACAAGGACGTGATCCATCGCCGCCGTGAAGTACTGGAAGGCATGGGCGTGCAGTTCCGCCTCGGTGTGGAGATCGGCCGTGATGTCAGCGTGCAGCAGTTGCTGGACAGCCACGATGCGGTGTTCATCGGCACCGGCGCCTACCGCTATACCGAGGGTGGCCTGGTCGGCCAGGACCTGAAGGGCGTGCTGCCGGCGCTGCCGTTCCTGGTGCAGAACAGCCGCATCGTCGGCGGCGATGACCCGAAGGGCCGGCCGATCGCCGGCTGGGAAGACACCATCGCCCTGCCCGACCTCAACGGCAAGCGCGTGGTGGTTCTGGGCGGTGGCGATACCGGCATGGACTGCGTGCGCAGTGCGGTGCGGCTGGGCGCGGCCAAGGTCACCTGCGCCTATCGCCGCGACGAAGCCAACATGCCCGGCAGCGCGCGCGAAGTCGCCAATGCACGCGAGGAAGGGGTGCGCTTCCTGTTCAACCGGCAGCCGCTGTCGATCGAAGCCGGCGCCGACGACGAGGTGATCGGCGTGACCGTGGTCGAGACCCGGCTGGGCGAGCCCGATGCCAATGGCCGCCAGAACGCGGTGCCGATCAAAGGCAGTGAGTCGCTGCTGGAGGCAGACGTGGTGATCATCGCCTTCGGCTTCTCGCCGAGCGTGCCGGCGTGGCTGGCGGAACTGGGGGTGGAAGGCCAGCCCAATGGCCGCATCCTCGCCGGTGGCAAGGACCGCCTGCCGTTCCAGACCGCGCATCCACGCCTGTTCGCCGGTGGCGACGCGGTGCGTGGTGCCGATCTCGTGGTAACCGCGGTGGCCGAAGGCCGCGACGCCGCTGCCAGCATCGTCCGCCTACTGGCGCACTGAGTCCGGCAACAGCAGCACTTCCAGCAGCGCGCGCAGTTCGTGCACCTCCAGCGGCTTGGCCAGGAAGTGGTCGATGCCCGCATCACGGCAGGCCTCACGGGTGCGCTCCAGCACGCTGGCAGTCAGCGCAATGATCGGGACCCGCGCACGGGTGGCGCAGGCGTCGCTCCGGATCGCCCGGGCCAGCGCGAAGCCATCCATGTGCGGCATGTGGCAGTCGGTGATGACCAGGTCGAACGGTTGCGCCTGCCAGGCCTCCCATGCCTGCAGGCCGTCGCTACAGGCGTGCACCTGCAGTCCCAGCTCGCACAGGCGTTGTGCCAGCAACTGCAGGTTGGTCGGATGATCCTCGGCCACCAGCACCCGCGCCGGCGGCAACGGTCGTTGCGCGGGCCGTGCCGTCGCCGGTCCCGCAGCGGGGGCCGCACAGGCCGCCAGGTCCAGCTCCAGCCACACAGTGGTGCCCTTGCCGGGCACGCTGCGCAGGTGCAGACGCCCGCCCATCGACGTCGCCAGCTCGCGGCAGATCGACAGCCCTAGGCCACTGCCGCCGAAACGGCGCGTGGTCGACGCCTCGGCCTGCTCGTAGGCGGCAAACACCGCCTGTTGCCGCTCCACGCTGATGCCCACGCCGGTGTCGGTCACCTGCAGGCGCAGTCGCTGGCCGCCGTCGCGCTGCTGCAGCACGCGGACCTGCAACACCACGCTTCCCTGCAGGGTGAACTTGAGCGCATTGCCGGCCAGGTTGAACAGGACCTGCCGCAGGCGCAGCCCGTCAGCCAGCGACCAGGGCTGCAACGTCGGGTCGATCTCGCTGCACAGGTGCAGCCCGCGGCTGGCCGCGACGGGCATCAACAGCTGCTGCACCGCGCGCACCAGCGCCGCCAGATCGGTCGGACGCAGCTGCAGGGGCGCCGGCTGCAGGCGCTGGCTGTGCAGCACATCGTCGAGGATCTGCCGCAGCATCTGCGCAGCGTCACCGACGGTGGTCAGCACCTGCCGCTGGCCCGCATCCAGGTCCGTGCCAGCCAGCCGCTCCAGCATGCCCAGCAGGGTGCTCATCGGCGTGCGGATCTCGTGGCTCATGGTCGCCAGGAAATGGCCCTTGGCCAGCGCCGCCTGCTCGGCCGCGCGGCGCGCCTCGGCCAACGCCGTTGCGCGCGCCTGGGCTTCGCTGACGTCCATCCAGTAGCCGCTCCACTCCACGCTGCTGTCATCGCACGGCAACGGTCGTCCCTGTGATCGGACCCAGCGCCAGCCCTGCGCCGACCGGGTGCGGAAGGTAACGTCGATCGGACCGCGCACGAGCGCGGCGGCTTCGATGCTCGCCATCACCCGGCTGCGGTCACCGGCATGCACGGCCGCCAGCAGCTGCAGATGGTCGATCTGCTCAGTCTCCACGGCTACGCCGAACAGCGCCTGCACGTCGCCGGCGATCTGCGCCAGGCTGTAGTGGCCGGTTGCCGAACGGCGCGCCTGGTAGACCACCGCCGGCAGGTTCGCGGTGACTTCATGCAAGCGCTGCTCCAGCACCCGGCGACGCACGCTCTCGCGATGCACGCGCCAGTAGCCGAAGGCATGCAGCAGTATGAGCGCGAGCAGGATCAGCGACACCGGCACCAGCCAGCGCAGTGCCGAACCGGCGGGCCGCGCACGTGGCAGTTCCGGCAGCCAGGCACTGCGAACCGACGCCCGACGCGCATCGCCCTCCCGCTGCAGCTCCCGGTCGAAGGCAGCGACCACCGCGGCACAGGCCGGTACGGCGGCCAGCACCAGTGCATCGCCGAAGCCCGCGGGTGCTGCGATCACCAGAGGGTCACCCGGCACGGCGCGAAGCGCGGCTTCGACTTCAGCGAGATTGGCCACCACGGCATCGACCAGCCCGGCGCGCAGCAGTGACAGCGCGTGGTCCAGCGGCGCCGGTGCCAGCAGCTGCGCACCCGGGGCCTGTTCGGCCAGCAATGCGTCCAGCGGCAGCCGGTCCGGGCTGGCCACGCTGCGGCCACGCAGTCCCTCCAACCCCAGCACTGGCGCTGCACCCTCGCGCCGCACGATCACCTGTGGCACTTCCAGGTAGGGGCTGCTGGCCACCCAGCCGGTCGGCAGCTGTGCGCGCGGCCAGCCCAGCAGCACCTGGGTGCCAGCCGGCAGCGGGTCATCGGTGAGCACCGCTGCGGGCAACGGCTGCGCATGCTGCACTGCCTGCGGGCCCAGCAGCGGCAGGTAATCTGCAGCCAACCCCGCAAGGTCGCCCTGCACGCTGTACGACAGCGGCGGCCGATCGGAACGCCATGCCACCTGCAGTGGACTCGCACAGCCGGACGCAGCAGCGATGCCGGGCAGCAACAGCGATGCCATGACAGCGGCGACGGCGCGGCGGCCGGCGACATTCACGGTAGACATCCTCATTTCGCGGGCAGGAACCACGGCCGCGCAGCGGTACCGCTGCCAGCCACGCTAGCGAGGCGCGCTTCCGCGACAATGAGAAAAATTCGAAAAACATCCCTATCGGCGAATGCCGACATACACTGCCGCTTCTACCCGTCCCTACGGAGCGCTCGATGCGTATCGGCCTGGCCGCCAACCGTCTCCATCACCACGATGCGCGCGCCGCGCTGTTCCGCTGGCTGCGTGCCAGCGAGGCCGGGCTGCGTGAACTGGGGGTATCGCTGCACGCGGTCGGGCGCACCCACGATGCGATCGAACGGCAGGGCTTCCTGGCCGGCTACGGCGGCCTGCACCGCTACCCCTACGGCCGCGAGGGTGGCCTGATGAAGCTGGTGGCCGAAGTGGTTGGCATGGGGCCGGACCGCACCCTGGACGGTGCGATCTACCTGATCGACCCGGTCGATCCTTCCTCGGTGTTTCCGGAGGCAACCGCGCTCAAGCGGCAGTGCGTGATCCATGGCAAGCCGTTCATTTCAACCGTGGCCACTGCGCGTGACTGGATCGAGGTGGAACGCATCCACGCCGGGCTGGCTGCCGATGCCGGTGCCGATGTTCTGCATGCCTTCCAGCACCAGACGCTGGCGCTGATCGCGCACGACGCGATGAAGCCGGCGATGCTGGCCTTCGCTGACGAGCACTTCGATGTGCTGGCACGGTTCGGCGAGCGCGTGGCGACCGGCACCACCGGCCAGCGCTTGAACGAACTGGCCTGGAGCCGCGGCTGGCCCAGCGATACGCCGTGGGTGACGCGCTACCAGAGTGGCCCGATGGGCGGCGATGCGCAGATTGCCGACCGTGTGCTGGAGGGGCGCTGCCAGCGCGCGATCTTCTTCGAGGACCCGCATGTGGCACGCCAGCATGAGGCCGATATCCAGCTGTTGGAACGCGCGGTGACAACGGTGACCGACCAGGCGGTGTGCATCACCGCGCCGCGGGTGGCGGCGCGGTGGGCGACCGCGGCGGCATTGCGGGCGGGGTGAGGGTTTCGGCCAACGGCTGCGCCCCTCGTGGTCGGTCGTTCAAACCAGAAGCCGTGCTCGGCCAGGCGGGGTGGATTGCGCAGGGGTCGCTGCAAGTACGTCCCTGTAAGCTCGGTCGCCCCTGCGCAACCCACCCCGCCCGGCCACGGACAGATTCCGGTGTGCCCACCACGGAAGAAAGAAAGAAGAGCAGGAGCGGGTCGCGCGCTGCGCGCGCTTGTGTAGAGCCGAGCCCATGCTCGGCTGCATTCAACGGCAGCCGAGCGTGGGCTCGGCTCTACAGTTACAGCAGCTGGCGTAGCATGGCTTTCAGGCGCCGACCTTCCAGCTGGAAGTAGTCGCGCTGTTCGCGCCAGGCAGGGAAACGTTGTTCGACTTCATGCCAGAACGCGGGCGAATGATTCGGCTGGATCAGGTGGCAGAGTTCGTGCACCAGCACGTACTCGAACGCTTCCGGACGACCGAGCACCAGGGCCAGGTCCAGGGCCATGCTGCCATCGGGGGCCAGCGAGCCCCACTGCGAGGACATCACCTTCAGGCGCAGGCGGCTGGGGGCGCGCGGCAGGGTGGGCAGGTACTTCGGCAGCCAGCGGCCGACGTCGGCGCGGGTCTGCGCTTCGTAGAACTCGCGCAGCAGGCGGCGCAGCGTGGCGTCACCACCACCGGTCGGCCACTGCACGCAGGCACCGTGCGCGTCGATCTCCAGCCGCGCGTAGCGGCCTTCCTGCCAGCGCAGCGGCAACAGCTCACCGCGCAATGGCAGCACGCCGTCTTCGCCGGGCTGCAGCGGTGCCGGCAGGCCCTGCCCCTGGTACTGCCGCAGCTGCAGCGCCAGCCAGTCGCGGTGCTGTTCCAGGAAGCGCTCGCCCATTACCAGGCTTGCGCGCGGGGGTAACGTCAACCGCGCGCCACGCTCGTCCACGCTCAGCTTGATGCGGCGCGCGCGCGGATCGCGCACGCGCAGCACCTCGATCTCGGCATCCTCCAGGCGCAGGCGAACGGTGTCGCGCTGTACGGTGGCGGGCGGGGTCGGAGTGATCAGGCGGCGCAGCAGACGGCTCATGCGCCCAGCATAGCGCTGCTTCGGGCCGCCGGATGACCGGCGACCGTCGGGCTGCCTGTTCAGTCAGCCTTGCTGAGCTTGAACGCTTCTTCCAGCAACAGGAACAGGCGGCGGATCTCGGCGCTCTGCAGGGCGAAGCGGGCATCGAACTCGGCACGGCGGCCGTCTTCGTCGGCATGCTCCAGCTGGTCCAGGGCGCCGTCGAGGAACTTCAGCTTGCGCACGATCAGGTCGTCGCCGATCACGAACGACAGGTTGTCCTCGAAGATCAGCGCCAGCTTGGTCACCTGCTTGCCGGCGTCCAGGTGCTTGTCGATCTCGTCGCAGCGCAGTTCCTGGTGCTGGCACTTGACCACCGCGCCGCCTTCGACCGGATCCTTCATCTCGCACTCTTCGCCCAGGCTCAGTCCGGTCGGCAGCGGCTCGCCGGCGATCCAGCCGGTCAGGATCGAACGCGGCGCGACTTCGGCGTTCAGCGGCATCGCCGGGAAGCTGCCGAGCAGCCCGCGGATGTCGGACATGAAGTATTCGCCGGTCTTGCGGCTGGAGGTATCCACCGCCACGTAGCCGTGCTGCAGGTCGATGAAGGCGTCGTTGCGCGAGGACTTCACGAAGGCGCGCGGCAGCAGTTCATGCAGCAGGTCGTCCTTCATGCGCTTGCGCTCGCGGCCACCCGGGCGCCGCCCTTCCTTCTCCTCGATCTCCTCCAGCTTGCGCTCGAGCAGGTCGTTGACCACCGCCGCCGGCAGGATCTTGTCCTCGCCACCCACGGTCAGCCACAGGTGTTCGGCGATGCGGTGGGACAGCAGTTCCTTCTCCTCGCGGCCGAACGGCGAAATGAAGCCGCGAGAATTCATTTCCAGCGCGCCGACAGGCTTGAGCACGGCGTGCGGCAGCAGGGTATCGACTTCGGAAAAATCGGTGGTGGTCGGGAAACGGAAGAACGTCAGGTTGCGAAAGAACATGGAATTCCGGATGGCGAAGAGGAAGGGCGACCGACCTTAAACGGTGGGCGTCTCGGGATCTGCGTCGGCGTCGGCCGGGGAGCCGGCCAGCCAGGCATGGGCGTCGGGCAGCGGCGTGTCGTCGCGACGGCCCAGCGCCATGAAGTCGAACAGGGTGGTGTCGGCCAGCTGCGAGGGCCGGACTTCACCCATGGCGCGCGCGATCTGCTCGATGCGGCCCGGATGGTCCTTTTCCCACTGCTTGAGCATCAGGCCGACCTGGCGGCGCTGCAGGTTCTCCTGGCTGCCGCACAGGTTGCAGGGAATGATCGGGAACTGGCGTGCCTGCGCGTAGTCGACGATGTCGCGCTCGCGCACGTAGGCCAGTGGCCGGATCACCACGTGCCTGCCGTCGTCGCTGCGCAGCTTCGGCGGCATGCCCGCCAGCTTGGCGTGGTGGAACAGGTTCATGAAGAACGTGGCCACCATGTCGTCGCGGTGGTGGCCCAGCGCGATCTTGGTGAAACCGTGGGTCTCGGCGTAGTTGTACAGCGCGCCACGACGCAGGCGCGAGCACAGCGAACACATCGTCTTGCCCTCCGGGATGACCCGGCTGACCACCGAATAGGTGTCCTGCTCGATGATGTGGTACGGCACGCCCAGCCCGGCCAGGTACTCCGGCAGGATGTGCTCGGGGAAGCCCGGCTGCTTCTGGTCCAGGTTCACCGCCACCAGCTCGAACGGCACCGGCGCCTTCTTCTGCAGCTGCAGCAGCACGTCCAGCAGGGTGTAACTGTCCTTGCCGCCGGACAGGCAGACCATGACCTTGTCGCCGGCCTCGATCATGCCGAAGTCGGCAATCGCCTCGCCGACCTGGCGGCGCAGGCGCTTGGCCAGCTTGTGCTGCTCGCGCTCGGCCACGCGTGGATCGCGGGCGGCGCGCGGCTGGGGATCGGGAAGGGAAATCACGGCACTCATGGGTTCCATTCTAACGGCTCGGAGCCGCCCCGGCCGGGGGTCGGGTTTCCCCTCTCCCGGCAGTCATCAACGCTGTGTATGCTCGGAGGCTGTGGATACCTACAGCCCCGCCGAGATCGTCGAGCACCTCGCCGCCCTGCGCGCCGAGCACCGCCTGCTGGATGAACAGATCACCCGCATGGCGGCCAACGGCGAGGACGAACTGGAAGCCAAGCGCCTGAAGCGGCGCAAGCTGCAGCTGAAGGACTGCATCGCCAGGCTGGAAAGCCTGCAGATTCCCGACGAGCCGGCCTGAGCCGGGTCCGGGTGGGTGCCAACCTTGGTTGGCCTCCCTCTCCGGTAGGTGCCAACCTTGGTTGGCACGGGTGGAAGTGTGCGGAGCAAGGTTCACACCCACCGCAGGAGCCGGCGCTGCCTTCAATCCTGCGGCGCAGGCTCGTCCGGGCGCGCGGCTTCCGGGCTGACCCGCTCGATGGTGTGGCGCAGCTCGCGCCCCAGGATGAACTTGGCGTCCTTGGCCCAGGCATCCAGGCGTTCATCGAACAGCAGCTTGCTGTTCTCGTCCGGCCACACCAGGCGCAGTTCGCGCAGCTTCTGGATGAAGCCGCGGAACAGGGCCTTGTCGAAGAACTCGGGAGCGGCCGGCGCATAGAGCAGGCTCAGGCGCTGCGCGGCCTGCTGGCACAGGCTTTCCAGCTCGGCCGCACCGAGCACGCCCGGGCCGTTCTTCACCAGCACCGAGATGGCGATGTAGTAGCGCTCGAACGCCTGCTGCAGCGAATGGCCGATCGCCCGCAGGCGGAACACCTCGTCGGTCTGCCCGGTGTTGCGTGCCAGGATGCCGCCGTCGTCATCGTTGACGTTCTGCAGCAGGCCTTCGCGCACGAACACATCAATGGTGCGGTCAATGCGCTGCGCGAACTCGTCCTCGCTCCACGGCAGGAACAGCTCGGCCTGCAGGAACGGGTACACCGTGCGGCCCAGCTGGACCAGGCCGGTACGGCTCATGCGGCGGTTGTTCTGGAAGCAGCAGGCCACCCACGACGAGGCGGTGAACAGGTGCACCACGTTGTTGCGGAAGTAGCTGAGCAGCACCGCGGTGTCGCCGCTGACGCTGAGCACATCGCCGAGCGGGTGCTTGATGCGGGTGAGGACGTTGATTTCCTCGGCATGGGCGATGATCCGCTCCGGCGAGTGCGGGGTCACCGTCACCCGGTCCGAGTACGGCATCTCGACCAGCAGCGTCTTGCACAGCTCGATCTGCGCGATCAGGTCGGCTTCGCCCATCGCGTGCTTCGGCGTGGACAGCAGGGCCAGCGCCAGCAGATTGATGGGGTTGACGTCGGCAGCGCCGTTGATGCGCACCTGGATGCGTTCGGCCAGCGTATCCACCGTGGTCGACAGCCAGGCTGGCTTCTCGTCCTCGGACACCGCCTCGCCCTTCCACTCCGGGGCCTTCTCGGCCAGCACGTCGTTCAGCGCGATCGGCTCGCCGAAGTTCACCACCACCTGGCCGTAGTTCTGCTTGAGCACCTTGGGGATGCCCCACAGCAGCGACCAGATCGACTCCTTTTCCTTCGGCCGGCCGGACAGTTCGTCCAGGTAGCTGCCGCCCTCCATCAGCTTCTCGTAGCCGATGTAGATGGGCTGGAACAGGACCGGCTTGCGCGGCTGGCGCAGGAATGCACGCAGCGTCATCGAGATCATGCCGCCCTTGGGCTGCAGCAGGCGCCCGGTACGCGAGCGGCCGCCTTCGACGAAGTACTCCAGCGAATAGCCACCGGCCACCAGCTGCGCGACGTACTCACTGAGCACTGCAGAGTACAGCGCATTGCCACGGATCGAACGGCGGATGAAGAACGCACCGCCCTTGCGCAGCAGGGTGCCGACCACCGGCAGGTTCAGGTTGATGCCGGCCACGATGTGCGGCGGCACGATGCCACGGTCGTACAGCAGGTAGGACAGCAGCAGGTAGTCCATGTGGCTGCGGTGGCTGGGCACGTAGACCACTTCGTGGCCCGGCGCGGCGGCCTTGAACTTGTCCAGGTGGTGCACCAGCACGCCCGCGTAGATGCGGTTCCACACGTGGCTGAGCATGAAGCTGGCCGAGCGCACCACCGGGCTGGAATAGTCCGCAGCGATTTCCCAGGCGTAGGCGTGTGCCTTCTTCCAGGCATCGGCCGGCTTCGAGTTGTCGCGCTTGGCCTGTGCGGCGATCGCTTCGCGGACCGGCTCGGCGGCCAGCACCTGGTCCACCAGCAGGCGCCGGGTCGACAGGTCCGGGCCGATCACCGATTCACGGATGCGGCGGAAATGGGTGCGCAGCACGCGCTGCAGCTTGCGGACCGTGCGCTCCGGCTCCAGGCCTTCGTCGACGGTGCTGCGCAGCGAGATCGGCGGGGCGAAGCGCACGATGGTATTGCGCCCGTTCAGCAGCAACCCCAGCAGGCGGCGGAAGCGGCCCACCAGCGCCCAGTTTTCCGAGAACAGCACCGCGAACCAGCCGCTCTGCTTGTCCGGCGCGCGGCCGACGAAGATCGACACCGGCACCAGGTGCACATCCAGGTCATCGCGCACGCGGTGCGCCTGCAGGACCTTGGCCAGCGAATCAGAGTGGGTCTTGGCGCCGCGCTGCTCGGGAATCAGCGAGTTGCTGGAGCTGCGCCGCGACAGCGCCAGATAGGCGCGCTTGCGGCCGGTCGGATCACCGGCCAGCGGCACCAGCGGCGACGGCAGGCCGGCCTGGCGGCAGGCCTTGTCCAGGATCAGCGCGTTGGACAGGCCGTAGTCTTCCAGCACGTACATGACCGGGCGGCCATCGTTGTACTGGCCCGGGTCTTCCGGTTCGATCTTCAGCGACAGCCACGGCTCGACCAGGCGACCGAGCAGTCGGGCCCACAGTGGACGGCGGCCGGGCGGACGCGCGTGCGCGGGCGGCGGTACCGGGTTCGGGCCGGTACCGGTCGAGGGGGACGCCGGCACCGTATCGGCGGGCGTCGACTGGGATTCTTCGCCGGGGAACGGCAGCGGGTTCTGTTTCGACATCGGCGCCATTATGGCTTAGCCGGCGGTGTTGCCGCTTCCCCACCCTCGGCGGAGGCTTCAGCCGGTGCTGGCAACGCAGCCGCCCGGGCCGCATCGGCCTTGCGCAGCAGCGCGTCGGTGTCGGCCAGGGTGCGGGTCAGGTACCAGTGGCCCTCGCGCCGGCTCAGTGGCAGCTGCAGGGTCATCTCGCGACCGGCCAGGTCGTAGTGCAGGCGCACCAGCGCATTGTCACCTTCCACCGACAGCAGTTCGCCGCGCACGCTGCGCAGCGCGTCGTCCACGCCGAGTCCGTAACTGCCCAGCACCGCCTTGAGGGTGTGGATGAACGGCGCCAGCTGCTGCAGGCTGCCTTCCATGCCGGCCGCCTGCAGGCCGGCTTCATCCTCGAAGCCGACCTTGCTGGCGGCGCCGACCAGCGCGGCGATGGTGCTGCGGGCACGTGCGCGGTCGCTGATCGGGGCAGCCTGCGCCCACCCCGCCAGGGTCTCGACCAGGGCGATATAGTGGGCCTGCTGGCTGGGCGTGTAGCCCTTCTGGTGGCGCAGGTACTGCACGCCGAAGTTGCCCATCGACTGTGCGGCCTGGCGCACGGCGCCGGCCTGGCCAGCCAGCTGACGATCGAAGCTGCGCTGCAGTTCGGCGCTGGCACCGGGCTTGCGCAGTGCGGCCAGCATCGGCAGCAGCTGGTCGCCCAGTGGCAGCTCGGTCAGCGGCCACTGGCTGTGGCCTTCCACCCACGCCTGCTGCAGGCGCTGGTACTGGCCCGGCGGCACCGACAGCTTTGCGTAGCCGACCAGATCATCTTCGGCCAGGCGCAACGCCATCGCCTGTACTGCAGCCACCGGCTCGGCCGCCGGCCTGGCCGGATCGTTGGCAGACTCGCGGCACCCCGCCACGGCCAGCAGCAGCATGGCCGCCAGCCCCCATCCACGCGCAGACTTTCCTCGCACCGCCACGCTCATGCACTCGGACTCCCCGGACCGGCCCGCATCTTGCGGCCTGCGACGTGACAGCGGCAAGCCGGGACGTCACGGTTTCCAGCCAAGGGGGGCAGATCTCCTCTGCTGCGGGCAGAAGGGATCGCGCCGCCACCGGGATAAAAAAAGAGCCCGGATCACGGGGATCACAGGCTCTTCAAGCCGGCGCGGGGCCGGAGGACAGTGTTGTGGCACATGTCCGGCCCGAGGACCGGATGGCGGCGATCCTACGCTGCCGTTCAAGTTAAGGCAACACTTCACGTAATGCCATGTATGTATTTGATTTTATTGTATCAATCGCGTTGCCAAACCGCTTCGATGAAATCTACGGCGTGTTTTTCGGCGATTCGGGCATAAATCCCCGGATAGCCGGCCAGCGCACAGCCCTCGCCCCAGCTGACGACACCGAACTGGGTCCAGCCTTCACGCAGGCGCAGCAGCAGGGGGCCTCCGGAATCCCCCTGGCAGCTGTCGATGCCCTCGCGGCCGGCGCAGATGACCTTTCCACGTGACAGTTCACCGCCGTAGGCCTGCTGGCATTCGGTGAAGGAAACGAACGGCACCTGCGCGGTCTGCAGCTGAGTCGGATAGACCCGGCCATCGCCGATGTCGGTGTCTCCCCAGCCGATCACCGTGAATTCACGGCCCGGCTTGAGATAGCTGGCGTCGTGCCGCAGCCGCAGTGCCACCGGCTGTGCGCCGTCCAGCGGTGCGCTGAGCTGGATCAGGGCGACGTCGTGCTCCAGCGAATTGCCGCTGTTGAATGCCGGATGGACGTGGATCGCCTTGACGTTGGACGGTCGTGGCGCGGCGTCGGTGGACAGGGTCGTGACCTTGCCGACAACGGCGATGCCACCAGGCGCTTCGCCCTGCATGCAGTGCGCGGCCGTCAGCACCCACGAGGGCGAGATGAGGGTGCCCCCGCAGAAGTGGCGGTCGTGGTCCGAATCGCCGTCGAAGATGCCCTGGATGCTGACCATGAACGGGTACTCGTCGGCCGGCGCCGCTTCGCCGCCGATGATGCGCGGCGCATCGCGCAGCTGCGGCGCAGCGATGGCGGGTACGGCAGACGCGGCCAACAGCAGGCCGATGAACAAAGAGGTGCTGCGATACATTTCCCTGTACTCCTCTGTCGATGGTTGGAACCGGTGCGGCCGCGGTCCGTACCGGTGCATCGATTGGGGAGCAGTGGAGAGGCCCGCAGCGCGAACGTGCGCACAGTTCTCGTGGCTGGCGCTGCGTGCGACAGATGCAGCCCCACAAATGCGAACGCCATCCCGCATGGATCGGGATGGCGTTCGTGGTGCCAGCGTGACCGGCGTCGGTGGTGGGCTCAGCGTGCAGCCAGAGCCGACGCGATTTCCTGCTGGATCGCCCGCGCTGCGGCCTGCGGATCGGCGGCCAGGCGGATCGGGCGACCGACCACGATGGCATCGGCGCCATCGGCAAAGGCCTGCGCTACGCCAACGGTACGCTTCTGGTCATCGCCGACCGGGCCACCGGGGCGGATGCCAGGGCAGACGATCGAGAATCCGCTGCCGGTGGCAGCGCGGATCGGGCCGGCTTCCTGGCCCGAAGCGATCACGCCATCGATGCCGGCGGCCTGGGCAGCCAGCGCGCGCTCGACCACCACGTCCACCGGTTCGCGGTCGATGCCCATCTGTGCGAGGTCGGGGCGCCCCATCGAGGTCAGCACGGTCACTGCCAGCAGGCGCATGTCGCCGCTGTTGGCGGCCGCGCACGCCTCCATCATGGCCGGGTGCCAACCATGGATGGTGGCGTAGCTGACCGGCCACTGCGACAGGCGCTTGATCACCGCCGCAGCGGTGGCCGGAATGTCGAAGAACTTCAGGTCGACGAACACGCGCTTGTCGCGGCGGGCCAGCTCATCGAGCACCTGGAAGTACTCGCCGGAGGCGAGCAGTTCCATGCCGATCTTGTAGAAGGCCACGCTGTCGCCAAGGCGGTCGACCCACGCCAGCGCCTGCGCGCGGTCAGGCACGTCCAGCGCGAAGATCAGGCGCTCGTCGTCGCGCAGCGGCAGTGGCGCGCGGCTCATGGTGCGTAGTCCAGGGCGGCGCGCTTGGCGTCGTGACGGGCCTGGCGCGACTGGCTGTAATCGTTGTTGAACTGCGCCGGCTCGAAGCCACCGTAGGTCGGGTTCGGCAGCATCCACCAGCGCTCGCCGAACCAGTCGTGGTACTGCTGCAGCAGGGCGTCACGGCCTTCGTTGGTGTTGGTGCTCACTTCCACGAAGTCACCCAGCTGGTCGCCGAACTGCATCAGCACGCGGTACTTCTGCCCGGCCAGGCGGCGGCGGCAGTTCTTCTCGCTGCCGGCCTGCTCGCAGCCCTCGACCACGGTGCCCAGGCCCAGGAACACGCTGTCATCGGCCACCGGCAGGCCCTGCTCGCGCAGGTTGGCCAGGGTCGCGTCCTTCAGGTGCACGGCACGGTTGGAGATGTACAGCAGGGTCACGCCCTTGGCGTTGGCGGCCTTGGCGAAATCAACCACGCCCGGAATCGCCTTGGCCTTCTTTTCGGCCACCCACTGGTCCCAGCTCAGCTCGTCGTATTCCTTGCCGTCGCGCACCAGGCGCGCCTGGTAGGGCGAGTTGTCCAGCACGGTCTCGTCCACGTCCAGCACCACAGCCGGCTTCAGGCCCTTGGCCTCGTTGCCGCGTTCTTCCGGCACCAGTGCGTCCCAGTGGGCCTCCTTCAGCGCCGCATCCAGGCGATCGGCGGCGGCCCGGTAGGTCTGCTCGGTGATCGCCCTGTACTCCTGCGCACGCTGCATCCACAGCACGGCGTTGAGGTTGTCGTTGGCGGTGGCATCACGCGCGCCATCGGCCTCGGCAGCGGCCGCCGGGGCCTCCGGCGCGGCGGCTTCGGCAGCAGGCGCATCCACGCGCTTGCAGGCGGACAGGCCCAGCGCCGCGGTGGCGAGCAGGGTCAGGGACAGGGAAACGGGACGACGCATGGATTCACCGGCAATCAGATATACCGGCGCATTTTACCGGCAAAGGCGGCCTCGGGACGGCTATGCTTGGCGGTTGACCCGTTGCCCTTCCGGAGGCCGCCATGACCGATTCCGTCCAGACCCCCGACGTCCCCCTGCTCGACGCCGTGCAGGCCCGCCTGCTGGGCTGCCTGGTGGAGAAGGAGGCAACCACACCGGACACCTACCCGCTGACGGTCAATGCGGCCCAGTCGGCCGCCAACCAGAAGACTGCCCGCGAGCCGGTGATGAACGTCGACGCCGGCAGCGTGCAGCACGCGCTGCGCCAGCTGGAAGCACTGGGCCTGGCTCGCCAGCACTTCTCCTCGCGCGCCGACCGCTACGAGCACCGCCTGCAGGCCGCGCTGGACCTGACCCGGCAGCAGACCGTGCTGCTGGCGCTGCTGTTGCTGCGCGGTCCACAGACCCTGGGCGAGCTGGTGTCGCGCAGCGAGCGTCTGTACCGGTTCGCGGATATCGACGAAGCCCGCCACGCCATCGAGCGCCTGCAGCAGCGCGCGCTGCTGGTGGTGCTGCCGCGCGCCAGCGGCCAGCGCGAAGACCGCTACATGCACCTGCTGTGCGGTGAAGTGGATGGTGCCGCGCTGGCGGCCAAGTACGCCAGCAGTGGCGGTGGCAGCAGCGATGCGGCCGATCCGGGCCTGGCCGAGCGCGTGGCCCAGCTGGAAACGGCCGTGGCCGAGCTGCAGGCGCAGCTGGCAGAACTGCGCGGTTGAGGGGGTGGGTGCCGACCGTTGGTCGGCACTGCATCTGAATCGTGCCGACCAACGGTCGGCACCTACCAACATCAGGGATCAGACCTCCGCCGCTCCCGGCGTGGCATACAGCCGGCTCGGGCTGTCCACGCCCGGCAGCTGGATCACTCCGCGCTCCTGCATGCCCAGGCCCAGCAGGATCTTCCCGGACACCACGTTGTCCAGATCGGTAATGCCATACAGATCCCGCAGGCCCAGCGCTCCGCGTGCGTGCGCGAACACCGCACGCGCCGCCTCACCGGCGTAGCCTTGCCCGGCAAATTCCGAGAGCACCGCATAGCCGATGTCCGGCCCCGGCAGGCCATCACGCCGCACCAGCCCGGCATTGCCCAGCCACGCGCCATCGGACAGCCGCTCGATGGCGTACATGCCGAACCCGTTCAAGGCATAGCTGTGCAGCACCCGCAGCGCGATGTACTCCCGCGCCTGTTCCTCGCTGCGTACGTTGCGGTCACCAATGAAGCGCACGAAGCCCGGATCGTTCAACAGTGCCAACATCGGCACCGCATCGCGGTCGGGCTCGATCGCACGCAGACGCAGGCGTTCACTTTCAATCGGATGCACGCGCAGACCTCCAGCCGAAACCCCGATTCTGCCTCAACCCCCGGCTGTTGAATTTGATTTTCTTTGCATTGCCGTGGAAGGACACGCCCGGGGGTCACTTCAGGGACGGGTTCACGGCGTCCCCCGCGAACCCACCCCGACCGGCCAGCCACCGAACCAACGCGTGCTCCACCACGGAGGGGCGGCGCCGTTGGAGCGCCTTAGTCGAACAACGCCTCGATCGCCGCCAACCCCGCGCTCGCCCGTTCCTTCTTGCGCGCCGCATCGGCCACCGGGTCAGCACCGTCGCGCTGGATCTCCTCGGCCGGGATCTCATCGAAGAACCGGCTCGGCTTCAGCCGCACATGCTCGCCGAACTTGCGCGTGAGCTTGCTGTAACTCATCCACAGCTGGATCTTGGCGCGGGTGATGCCCACGTACAGCAGGCGCCGCTCTTCCTGCAGGTTGCCCTCGTCCAGGCTGACCTGGTGCGGCAACACGCCGTCCTCGCAGCCAACGATGAACACGTACGGGAATTCCAGGCCCTTGGAGGCGTGCATGGTCATCATGCGCACCTGGTTGCCGCCCTCGTCCTTGTCGCTGCGCGACAGCAGCGCCAGCTGTCCGGCCAGGTCGGCCGCAGTGGCGCCGCGCGGGCCGCCCTCGAACCACTGCGCCAGTTCCTCGATGTTGTTGGCGCGGCGCTGGTAACTGGCCTCTTCCTTGGCCTGCTGGCGCAGTTCGCTGAGCAGGCCCGATTCCTTGGCGACCTTGCGGATCATGTCGCCGGAGCTGACCTGGCGCATCTGCGCGCGCAGGTCGCGCAGGATGTCGGTGAAGCGCGCCAGGCTGTTGGCCGCGCGCGGTGGCAGCTGCTGCAGCGCACCGATCGACTCGGCGGCATGCGCCATCGGGATGTCCTTTTCCTGCGCCAGCTCGGCCAGCCTGGCCAGTGTACCGGCACCCACGTCGCGCTTGGGCGACTGCACCGCGCGCATGAACGCGGTGTCATCGTCCGGGTTCACCAGCAGCCGCAGCCAGGCCAGCGTGTCCTTCACTTCCTGGCGTTCCAGGAACATCGTGCCGCCGGTCAGGTGGTAGGGGATGCGCAGCAGCTGCATCGCCTTTTCCAGCGGCCGCGACTGGAAGTTGCCGCGGAACAGGATGCAGAAGTCACTCCACGGCACGTTGCGCGACTGCGCCACGAAGGCGATCTCGGCGGCCACCTTTTCCGCCTCGTGTTCGCTGTTGCGGCATTCCCACACCCGGATGCGCTCACCGTCGGCCTGGTCGCTCCACAGCTTCTTCAGGTGCTCGTGCGGGTTGTTGGCGATCAGCGCATTGGCTGCGCGCAGCACGCGGTTGGAGCAGCGGTAGTTCTGCTCCAGCTTGATGATTTCCAGCGTGGGGTAGTCACGCCCCATCTGCTGCAGGTTCTCCGGGTTGGCGCCACGCCAGGCGTAGATCGACTGGTCATCGTCACCGACGCAGGTGAAATTGCCCTTCTCACCAGCCAGCTGCTTGAGCAGGCGGTATTGCGCGTCGTTGGTGTCCTGGCATTCGTCCACCAGCAGGTAGCCGATGCGCTCGCGCCAGGCCAGGGCGATCTCGGGGTTCTCTTCCAGGATCTGCACCGGCAGGCGGATCAGGTCATCGAAATCGACTGCATTGAACGCGGTCAGCCGCAGCTGGTAGCGCTCGTAGACGCTGGCCGCTTCCTTCTCGCGGTTGCTGCGTGCGGCGGCCATCGCCTGCTCGGGCGACAGCCCGGCGTTCTTCGCGCGCGACACCAGGTTCTTCATGTCCTCGATGTCATCGGGCTTGGCGCCGTGCATCAGGTCCTTGATCTGCGCGGCGGCATCATCGGCATCGAAGATGGAGAAGCCGCGCTTCAGGCCCACGGCGGCATGTTCGATCTGCAGGAACTTCAGGCCCAGCGCATGGAAGGTGCAGATGGTCACCTCGTCAGCGTCCTGCTCGCGTAGGCGCTTGGCCACGCGCTCGCGCATTTCCTTGGCCGATTTGTTGGTGAAGGTGATCGCCGCGATGCGGCGCGCCGGATAGCGGCCACTGCCGATCAGGTGGGCGATCTTCTCCACGATCACCCGCGTCTTGCCGCTGCCGGCGCCGGCGAGCACCAGCAAGGGGCCTTCGATGTGCAGGACGGCGGCGGCTTGGGGGGGATTGAGACCGTGCATGGGGACAGGATTGTAGCGGGGTGCCGGCGGGCCGACCTGACTTGCATGACGCCTGGCCCTAAGGTATTGAGTCGACTCCGGAACACAGGAGCGTGGTCCATGTCGTTGAACATCATCGCCCGCCCGTTGGTGGCTACCCTGCTGGGCCTGCTGGCCGTGCCTGCGGCCGGGTCCAGCCCGGCACCGCCTGCCGACGCCTATGAAACCATCGTGCTGCAGTCGCACGAGTTCCTCGTCTACCATCCGGACCTGCGCTTCCGTGGGCTCGGCATGCAGGCCCGCGAGCGGGGCCGCCACGAAGAGGCCCGCAACGACTTCCGCAATGCCGCGCGCTACGGCGACAAGCTCTCACAGGCAGCGCTGGCCGACATGCTCTGGAACGGGCAGGGCGGTCCGGTCGACCGCGCCCTGGGCTATGCATGGATGGACCTGGCGGCCGAGCGCGGCACCGAATGGCTGGTGGTACAGCGCGAACGCTTCTGGGAGGCGCTGTCCGCCGACGAGCGCGAGCGCGCGGTGCGCGAGGGCCGCGCGCTGTATGCCGAGTTCGGCGATCCGGCCGCGACGCCGCGGCTGGAACGTGAACTGCGGGCCGGCAGCATGCGGCAGACCGGCAGCCGCGCCGGCTGGAACGGCGCCATGCGCAGCCAGGGCCGTGGCGATGCGGGGGCCCGTGTGCTGCAACCGGAAAAGCACCAGTTGGCGCGCTACTGGGACCCGGTGGCCTACCGGCAATGGCAGGACGAGGAGCTGGCCAGATCGGGGCGATGAGCCACGCCTGCCAGGCCATCGTTGCCTCGGCGCTGCCGGCACCGGGGTACGCGACAGCCGGCACGTGATCGCCCGGCCACGGCCGATCCGCGACGGCGGGCCGGGTGGCGACTAGAATTGGCCGATGGCCAAGCTCTACTTCTACTACTCGGCGATGAACGCCGGCAAGACCACCACCCTGCTGCAGAGCGCGCACAACTACCGCGAGCGCGGCATGCGGGTGGCGATCCTGACTCCACGCCTGGACGACCGTGCCGGCGCCGGCGTGGTCGCCTCGCGGATCGGCCTGCGCGCTGACGGCATGGCCTTCGACCGCGATACCGACCTGCAGCGCTGGGTGGAGCAGGATCTGGCAGCCAACGGCCCGATGGGCTGCGTGCTGGTGGACGAGGCGCAGTTCCTGACCCGCGCCCAGGTCTGGCAGCTCAGCGAGGTCGTCGACCAGCTGCGCATTCCGGTGCTGTGCTACGGCCTGCGTACCGACTTCCGCGGCGAGCTGTTCGAAGGCAGCCAGTACCTGCTGGCCTGGGCCGACGAGATGCAGGAAATCAAGACCATCTGCCACAGCGGCAAGAAGGCGACGATGACCGTGCGCGTGGACGAGCATGGTCACGCTGTGCAGGACGGCCCGCAGGTGGAGATCGGTGGCAACGACCGCTACGTATCGGTCAGCCGCGCGGAGTTCAAGAAGATCACCCGCGGTGAAGGGCGTATCGATCCGGCGCAGGCCCCGCTGCCGTTGTAAAGGGTGTTCGGCAGGGCTGCGCCCTGCACCTGCAGAGGCAACAGCAACGTCAACAGCGAAAGCTGGCATTCCGTGGGAAGGCGGGGCACGGTGGGTGTGCGGGGACGGCGCAAGTACCTCCATGTAGCCTTGGTCGCCGCATCCATGCGGCTCACACCCCGCAAACCCACAGTGCCCCGCCTTCGACAATTGGCCGGCGGCCAGTAGATCCACGCCATGAGTGGATGAAATCTGTCAGATATCGAATGAAATTCCGGGGTCAGATCCGTTTTCCTTCGGAAAACGGATCTGACCCCATGAGCTGTTCCGACAGATCGCGGAGGTCTGTCGAAGGCGGGGTGGGTCCGGTTGCGGGGGCGTGAGCCGCATGGATGCGGCGACCCAGCTTACAGGGACGTACTTGCAGCGTCCCCCGCAACCGGACCCACCCCGCCATCCCACGGAATGCACGCATTTGACGTTGCCTTGGCTTGAAGCGGGTGCAGGGTTGCAAGCCCTGCAATCCCAAACCACTCAGTACAGCGTCCGCTCCGGCGCACCCACCGGCGGCGGGGTGTACTGGTACAGCCAGGTCTCGGTGAGGGTCTTGCCACCACTGCGCAGGAACAGGCGGATGTCGATCTGCTCGGTACTGCCTTCCGGCGGCACCAGGTCGAACATCGCGCGATAGCCGTTGATCTCGCGCAGCGGGCGCGCCGAAACGATCTCGACCCGGCCACGGCTGGCTTCCACCACCGCTTCGACCTCGGCCTTGTCGATCAGCCTGGCCAGTTCGCCACCTTCGAAGTCCACCGCGAAGCGCCAGCTGAAGTACTCGCGCTTCTTGCCGACCACACCGCCCAGGCCGGTGCGGCTGGCCACGCAGTGCGCCAGCGGCGGGCGCGCCGGCGGTTCGGCGCCCCAGTACAAGCGGTAACCGACCAGCAGCTCCTGGCCCGGCTGTGGCTTTTCCTTCGGGTTCCAGAACGCCACGATGTTGTCGAAGGTCTCGTCCACGGTGGGAATCTCCACCAGCTGCACCGAGCCTTCGCCCCATTCGCCCTTCGGCTCCACCCACAGGCACGGGCGCTTCTCGTAGAACACGCCGTCGTCCTGGTAATGGTCGAAATTGCGGTCGCGCTGCAGCAGGCCGAAGCCGCGCGGGTTGCGGTCCACGAACATGTTGAAACGCAGGTTGCGCGGGTTCAGCAGCGGCCGCCAGATCCACTCGCCGGCACCGGTCCACAGCGACAGGCCATCGGTATCGTGGATCTCCGGGCGCCAGTCCCAGCCCATCCGGCGGTCGTTCTCGCCCACCTGGTACATGCTGGTGCACGGGGCGATGCCCAACCGCTCGATCGTCTTGCGCGGGTACAGCGCGCTGTCGATGTCCATCAGCAGCACGTCACCGTTGGTGATCGCGAAGCGATAGGCTCCGGCCACGCTGGGCGAATCCAGCAGGCCGTAGACCACGATCGTGTCCGAATCAGCCGACGGCTGTTCCAGGTAGTAGGCGATGAAATCCGGGAATTCCTCCGGCTTGCCCATGCCGGTGTCGATCGCCAGGCCACGCGCGGACTGCCCGTACTGGCCCTCCTTGCCGACCGCGCGGAAGTAGCTGGCGCCAAGGAAGGCGGCGAAGTCGCGGTCGGTGTCCTTGCGGGTGTTCAGGCGGAACCCGGCGAAGCCCAGATCGGCCGGCAGCTCGCCATCCTTGATGCCGCTCTTGCCGTAGTTGAACGCCGCGCCGTCATACGCCAGTTCCTGCGCCTTGCCGTCGACCACGTCGAACATGCGCACCGGCGAATGGAAGTACAGGCCCAAGTGGAAGAACTTGGCCTGGAACTTGCCGGGCTGGTCGGCCCACAGCGCATGGTCCTGGCGGTAGCCAATCGACTGGTACTGGTCCCAGTCGAGGCCTTCCAGGCGGCCCGGCAACACCCGCTTGTGGCTCTTGTAGGGTGCCTGTGCCAGCGCGCGCGCCTGGCCCTTCAGGGTGGCGAAGTCGAACGGCTGCGGTTGGCCGAGGCGGCGCAGGCCCATCTGGCCGCTCCTGCTGGCCGCGCACGCGGGCAGGGACGGCAGGCCGAATGCAGCCAGGGCGAGGGAGGCATTGCGGATGAAGTCGCGTCGTTGCATGCAGGCGCGTCAGGCACAGAGGGAAGGTCGGCCATGATAGGCAGACAAACGTTAACGGGCAGCGGAGACGCGCCCTGCCCGTTCAGCTGCCGCTGGTCGCCGGCTCAGCGCTGGCAGTGGCTGCACCAGACGCTGGCGCGCTGGCCGATGGTGGCGTGCTTCAGCGCGCGCCCGCAGTTCGGGCACGGCAGCCCGTCGCGGCCGTACACCAGCAGCTCCTGCTCGAAGTAGCCCGGCGCACCATCGGGGCTGATGAAATCGCGCAGGGTGGTGCCGCCGCGGGTGATGGCGTAGCCCAGGATTTCCTTCACCGCGTCGGCCAGCCGCTGGTAGCGTTCTCGCGAGATCTTTCCTGCCTCGCGCAACGGGCTGATGCCGGCCTTGAACAGGCTCTCGGCGGCGTAGATGTTGCCCACGCCCACCACCACCGCCTGGTCCATCAGGAAGGTCTTCACCGGCGCGCTGCGGCCCCGGCTGCGGTTGAACAGGTAGTCGCCGTCGAACGCGTCGTCCAGTGGCTCCGGGCCCAGCCCCTGCAGCAGCGGGTGGATCTCCCCAGCCGGCTGCCAGAGCAGGCTGCCGAAGCGGCGCGGGTCGTTGAAGCGCAGCAGGCGGCCGTTGTCCAGGCTGATGTCAACGTGGTCATGCGCCCGCAGCGGGGTATCACCGGGCAGCACGCGCAGGCTGCCGGACATGCCCAGGTGCAGCACGGCGCTGCCGATGGCGGTATCCAGCAGGAGGTACTTGGCGCGCCGGCGGATGTCCTCGATGCGCTGCCCCGGCAGCAGCTCGGCCACTTCCGGTGGAATCGGCCAGCGCAGGTCGGCGCGGCGCAGGATCACGCCATGCACGCGCCGGCCCTGCAGGTGCGGCGCCAGGCCGCGGCGGGTGGTTTCGACTTCGGGCAGTTCAGGCATGGTGCGATTCTACGCCCGCTCAACGCGGCGGCGCGGACAGCTCGCGGGCATCCAGGAAGCCATCACCGTTGGCATCCTGCTTGTGGAAGCGCTGCACGATCACCTGCCGCTGCTGCTCGCGGCGGATTGCCCTGCCCTTGCCGCCGGGCAGCTCGTCGGCGCTCAGTACGCCATCACCGTTGCGGTCCATGCGATCGAAGGCATACAGCATCCACTGCACGTACTCGGCCTCGCTGACCCTGCCGTCGCCATCGCTGTCCATCCGCTGCAGATAGCTGGCGGTGTCGGTGACCTGGGCCAGCGCCGCACCCGGCAGCAGCGCCGCCAGCAGAAGCCCGTACCCTGCCCTCACGCGCCCACCAGACTGTAGCCCTTCAAGCGTGCGGCGTAGGCCTGCAACGCCGCGATACCGCTTTCCTCGGCCTCGCGGCACCACGCCTGCAGCTGATGCAGGCGCTCGGCGGCGTCGTGGCCACGGGCTTCCAGCAGCGCAGCCAATCGCCCGCGGTACTCGACCAGGGTGCGGATGCGCGGCCGCTGCGCCACCCATGCGCTGAGCTGGGCGCGGCTGTCCGGCTTCAGCCAGCGGCCATCGTTGACCAGGCCACGGCGCAACCGGCGTGGCAGCAGGCGGCGCAGCTTGGCCCCGGCCTGCGCGGCCTCCTCGCGCAGGGCCGGCATGAACACGTTGCGCTGGTAATCGGTCATCGCCTGGAAGCGGTGCGACAGCAGCGCCTTCAGCGTTTCGGCATCGGGCACGGCGATGTTCGGGCGCACGTCCATGGCCGGCGCCACCCGCAGCACCCTGGCCAGGCGCAGCGCCTGCAGCAGGCGGATCGCACTCCAGCCGATATCGAACTCCCAGCGCCGCATCGCGAAGCGCGCCGAACTGGGGAAGGCATGGTGGTTGTTGTGCAGCTCCTCGCCACCGATCCAGAACCCCCACGGCGTGAGATTGGTGGAGGTATCGGCCGACTCGTAGTTGCGGTACCCCCACCAGTGGCCCAGGCCATTGACTACGCCCGCCGCCCAGAACGGGATCCACGCCATCTGGATCGCCCACAGCGCCACGCCGGGCAGGCCGAACAGCACACTGTTGATCGCCAGCAGCACTACCGGCCCCAGCGTGGCGTGCGGGGTATACAGGTGGCGCTCGATCGCGTCGTCCGGCGTGCCGCGCCCGTACTGCTCGATGTCCGCGCGCATGCCGCGCGCTTCGCGGTACAGCTCCACGCCATGCCAGAACACCTTGCCGATGCCGCGGGTGACCGGGCTGTGCGGGTCGTCCTCGGTCTCCACCTTGGCGTGGTGCTTGCGATGGATGGCCACCCACTCGCGGGTGATCATCGACGTGGTCAGCCACAGCCAGAAGCGGAACACGTGCGCCAGCGCCGGATGGAAATCGACCCCGCGATGGGCCTGGCTGCGGTGCAGGTACAGGGTTACCGAGAAGATGGTGATCTGGGTGAAGACCAGCAACACCGCCAGCATGGCCCACCCTCCCAGGCCGAGCACACCACCGGTCAACAGGGACATCAGGGCATCAGACATGGCAGCTCTCCGGATCGACGCGGGGATGGCAGACATGATGGGCGCTTGCGTTGCAAACTGCATCCCTGCGGCGATGTATCGCATCGCCATCCGTGGCACCGTTCACAGTTGGGGACCTGAGTTGTCGAGCCTTGATCCACGCGCCAGCACCATGACTGCCGCCCCGCCCGTTGCGGAGCCGCCCCCCTTGATCGAACTGGACCGCGCCACCGTGGTGCGCGGCCAGGTGAAGGTGCTGCACGGGCTCAGCCTGCGCATCGCACAGGGCCAGCACACCGCCCTGCTCGGCCCCAACGGCTGCGGCAAGTCGACCTTCATCAAGCTGATCACCCGCGAGCTGTACCCGCTGGCGCAGGTTGACGGTTCCGTGGCGGTAAGGGTGCTGGGGCAGAACCGCTGGCAGGTGGACCGGCTGCGATCGCAGCTGGGCATCGTCACCGGCGATCTCAGCAGCAATCTGGCCGACATGCCGGGCCTGACCGTGGAACAGGCAGTGCTGTCCGGCTTCTTCGCCAGCTACGTGGTGCCGGCCTTCCGCGAAGTGACCGCCGATATGCGCGCACGCGTGGGCGAGACACTGGCGATGACCGGCGCCCTGTCCCTGCGCGACCGCGCCTACGCCGAGTTGTCCGCTGGCGAGACCCGCCGCGTGCTGATCGCCCGCGCGCTGGTCAACCGGCCGCAGGCACTGCTGCTGGACGAACCCTCCACCGGGCTGGACCTGGTCGCCCGCGAGCAGCTGGTGGCGACCATGCGGGTGCTGGCGCAGCAGGGCATCACCCTGGTGCTGGTGACCCACCACATCGAAGAGATCATTCCCGAGATCGAGCGCGTGGTACTGCTGCGCGATGGCCGCGTGCTGGCCGACGGCACCCGCGCCGAGCTGCTGCGCAACGAACCGCTGTCGGCGGTGTTCGGCGGCGCGATCACCGTCTGCGAGCAGGAAGGCCGGCTGACCGCATACGCGGGGTGATCGGCATGCCGTTGTAGAGCCGAGCCCACGCTCGGCTGCTCCTGATCACGGCAAACGGCCGCCGAGCATGGGCTCGCCTCTACACAGGAGCAGCGGGCCGGACCCCGGCCCGCTGCACGCAACCTCAGAACCGCAACGCCAGCGCGCGCGACTCGATCGGTGCCATCCGGCTCTGGTCCTGCAGCTGCAGGTCGCGCAGCTCGTACGGTGCGCCAAAACCGGCCGGCAACGCGGCCTCGCCGAACGGCAGCACCAGCTGGCCGGCGCCTGGGCCATCGAACCACCCGGCTGCATGTGCCTGCGCGACCGGCTTCATCCGGCCATCGCGGGCCGTGGCATACAGCGTGCCGCGTGCCTCGTAGCGGCCTGCCGCAGCCACCTGCAGCGGCAGCGCCACCTGGCGGCTGGACGGGTCCGGTGCTGCATGGCCACTGAAACGCGCGGTCGGCCGTGCCACCGCGAAGGCCACCTTGCCATCGCGCAGCACGCCATCGGCCTGGGCGAACACCTGCAGCTCCCACAGCCCCTGCACGGTGCCGACGTCGGTCGGGATCCGCACCTGCGCGCGCAGGCTGCCATCGGTGGTGCGCAGCAGACGCTGCGGCCAACTGCGGCCATCCGGTGCGACCAGCAGGGCTTCACCCCCCAGGCCGCCACGACGCGATGCCAGCTGCGCGGTGGTGGCGCCGTCTTCCAGCAGGCGTGCCTGCAGCTGCACGTTGCCACCGGCCAGCACCTGCGCCTGGTTGGCCTGCACTTCCAACCGCAGCGGGCTGTTCGGCTCCAGCACCTGCACCACATAGCGGCCCTGCGCCTGCGTGCTCTGCAGGGTGTACGCACCGGCGGCACTGGTCGCGCCGGTGCGCAGCATGCTGCTGCCATCACTCACCGGCATGCCGGCATCCTGCAGCGCGCGCGCATCGACACTGCGGGCCACGCTGCTGCGGCCAGCCGGGTCGCGCACCTGCAGGGTGTTGGCCGGCAGCGCGCGGGCTCCTGCGGCCGGACTCAGCTGGATCACCGCATCCGGCGCCGTCAGCGGCAGGTCCAGGCCGCGCTGCAGCTGCGTGCCATCGACCTGCTGCCAGTAACTGCGGCTGACCGAGGCATATGGCGTGGCCGCCTGCAGCGGCTGTGCCGGGTCCAGCGCCCAGGCAAACGACAACGGCGCGTGTTCGCTTTCATCGGCAGGCAGCGGCGCGGCCACCAATGCGGCAGGCACCTGATCGCCCGCGCGGGCCGCCTGCAGAGGCTGCGCGGCCTGCGCGGCGGAAAGGGACAGTACTGCCAGCACCGCACTGGCCAGCAGGGTGGAATGGGTCGTCATGGTCATCTCTCTCACTGGGTCAGGTCGTTGCGCAGCAGGGTGCCGAGGCCGAAGCACTCGCGCCGGCTCTGGTTGTGGCTGAGCGGTTCTGCGCCCTGGGTGCGCGCTTTGTCGGTGAACCAGGTGGTGCCGGCCGCCTTCTGGCTGCTGCACTCCAGAAAGCCATCGGAGCAGGACGACAACCAGTTCTGGGTGAATTCCAGGCCAACGTTGGCGGCATAGCCACCGCAGTAGCTGTTGCTGTCCCACACCGCCGATTCCACGTCACTGCCGACCACCGCGCGGAACGGCTTGGGCAGCGCCGGGCGACCGGCCGTGCCGTACAGGTTCTGCGCGTTGTAGGTGGCCATGCTGGCCACCTGCTGCTGGCGTACCGCGTCGTTCTTGTAGCCCAGCAGCCAGCCCAGTGACGTTTCGAAGGTATTGCCGTTGAGCACCGCATCGGCCAGCGGCGTGCCCGCCGAGGACGGCGCCAGTGCGGTGACCTTGCGCACCGTGCGGATGATCTTCGGATAGCGGCTGTCGTAGGTCGGGTTGGACAGGATCCAGCGCATCACGTTGCCGCCGTTGGAATGGGTGATCACCACCAGCTGGGTGATGCCACGGCTGTCGATGAAGCCGGTCAGCTGGTTGGCCAGGCAGCCGGCGGCCTCCGGTTTCCACATGTACTGGGTGAAGTCACAGTTGATGACCACATAGTTGCTGCTGTTCGGCAGGCCCTGGCGCACGGTGTCGATGATCGCCGGCTGCCAGTAGTCCTGGGTGGCGTTGGTCTGCGCGCCGGTGCCATGCACGAAGGCCACGCCGACCACGTCGGCGGCCTGCGTCGGTGCTGCTGCCAGCCCCAGAAGCAGGGCCAGGACGGTACTTCCTGTTGCGGTGCTGCGCATCGCTTCTCTCCCTCTGTCTTCGGATCCCCCCGACCCGGCTGGAACTGGACGGCCCCTGGTGCCTGCCGATGTGCCGATGCTCACGGTGCGGCCGCGTGAAAGTCCGTGCGCTGCGCCCGAATTCAGCAGACTGGCACCCTTCGATGACGTTCTTCATCTCCTGTGATGACCATGCCGGGTCTGGCCGTATGACCGATGGCCACTGCGGTGCCGCGCACGGGCTGCGATCATGACGCGATGTTTTTCCTCCGGAGCCCGTCCATGTCGATGATTTCCCACCCTGCCCGCCCGCTGCTCGGCCTCGCCGTTGCCGTGGCCCTGGCCGGCTGTGCTGCCACGGCCACCAAGCCGACCGCCGTCGAAGCCAACATCACCACCAAGGCCGTGGGCTATCTGGACAAGAGCGCTGTTCCGGCCAGCCTCGATCTGGTGCCGGCACCGCCGGTGGCCGGTTCGGCCGCCCTCGCCCTGGACGAACAGGTCAGCCGTGAAGCCCGCGCGCTGCGAGGCAGCCCGCGCTTCGCCCAGGCCGGCGTCGATGCGGAACTCGGCTTCCCCGAGGGTGCAAACCACTTCTCCTGCGCCGCCGACATCGACGTCGATGCGGTGAAGACTCCGGCGCTGTATCGACTGCTGGAGCGCAGCCGGATCGACGCCAGCGCCGCCACCAAGGCGGCCAAGAACCACTACCAGCGCCCGCGCCCGTTCATGGTCAACGGTGAGCCGACCTGCTCGCCGAAGGACGAGGATGGCCTGCGCAAGAATGGTTCCTATCCATCAGGCCACACCTCAATCGGCTGGGCCTGGGCACTGATCCTGTCGGAGATCGCGCCGGACCGCGCCGATGCCATCCAGGCCCGCGGCCGCAACTACGGCGAGAGCCGCCTGGTGTGCAACGTGCACTGGCAGAGCGACATCCTCGAAGGCCGCTTCATGGGCGCCGCCGCCGTGGCCCGCCTGCACGACAACGCGGCGTTCAACAAGGACCTGCTGGCCGCACGCAAGGAGATCGAGGCGGCGCGCAAGGCCGGTCGGCACTCCAGCCGCGACTGCGCCACCGAGAATGCGGTGCTGAAGGTGCGCCCGCAGAGCGCGCTGTAAGCCATGCCTCTGTAGAGCCGAGCCATGCTCGGCTCATGGCAGTCGAGCATGGCTCGACTCTACAGAAAGCAGGAAACAGAAGGGCCGGCATTGCGCCGGCCCTTCTTCATTGCACTACCGCAGCCACCGCATCAGAACTTCGCGGTGAACTCCACGCCCCAGGTGCGCGGCTCGTTGAGGAAGCCGGTCAGGTTGTTGAAGTCGATCGCACCGACCACGCGGGTCTGGTTGGTCAGGTTGCGGCCGAACACCGCCACGTCGTACTGGCCATAACCCCAGTTGTAGCCCAGGCGCAGGCCGCCTTCCAGCGAACTACGGCCGCGGAATTCCGGCGACTCGTAGATGAAGAAGTTCACCTCGCTGCGGTAGGCCCAGTCGGTGTAGGCGTACAGCTCGCTGCCATCGCTGAGCGGGAAGCCCACGCGCAGGGTCGCGTTGTGGATCCACTTCGGCGCCTGCGGCAGCGGGTTGCCGTTCACCAGCGCGTAGGTCTGGCCGTTGATCACCGTGGTCGGGTCGGTGATGGTGCAGCCGCCGCCGCAGATCGCCACCGCCAGGTTCTCGTCCTTGATCTCGGTGTCGTTGTAGCTGCTGCCAAAGGTCAGCAGGACGTTGTCGGCCAGGTAGGCCTCCAGGTCCAGCTCGACGCCCTGGCCGATGGTCTTGTCGGCGTTGAGCAGGGTGGCGGTGTTGTTGGCACCGCCCACGGCGATCAGCTGCTGGCCATCGACGTCGTAGCGGAACACGCTCAGGCCCAGGCGCGCGCGGCGCTCGAACAGGTCGGCCTTGATGCCGGCCTCGTACGAGATGACCTTCTCCGAATCGGCCTGCGACAGACCCGGCGCAAAGGCCAGGCGGCCCTGGATCGACGGCGCGCGGAAACCCTTGGCCACGCGGGCGTAGGCGTTGATGTCGTCGGTCAGCTTGTAGACGCCGCTCAGGTCCCAGCTGACGTCGTTGACGTCGGTGTTGGCCAGGTACGGGCCACTGACCGGGGTGCCGAACGGAACGGCCTGCAGCACGCTGGCGCTGAAGTCCTTCTTGTCCTGGGTGTAGCGCACGCCGGCACGCAGCTTGAAGCGGTCGGTGACATCGAAGTCACCCGAGGCGAACACCGCCCAGGCCTTGTTGCGCTGGTTCTGCACCACGTGGCCGGTCTGCGGATTGCCCGGGGCCAGCGAGTCGTAGTTGAAGTTGTTGATGGTCACGTCTTCATCGAAGTAGAAGACGCCGGCCTGCCAGTCGAAGCGGCCCCACTCGTTGGACTCGACGCGCACTTCCTGCGTCCACTGGCGATGGCGCGGCAGGCCATCAGCCGACTCCGAGGAGAACGGAATCAGGCCCGGGCCGTAGTTGCCGGCACCGAGGAAGGCCGCACCGTAGCCACCGTCGATGTCACCGCGGTTGAGCGATTCGGCGGTCTCGTAGCCGGTGATCGAGTGCAGGGTCACCGAGCCGAGGTTCCACTGCAGGCGCGCGCTGCCACCCCAGGTCTCCAGGTCGGAGAAGTTGACGCCGTCGTTGGCCACCTTGTCGCGGTCGAAGTTCTCGACCAGCGAATTGCCACCCTTCTGGATGATGTTGGCGCGGAACAGGCGGGCGGTGCCGTTGAGCTTGCGCTTGTGCAGGTTGAACAGCGCTTCGAAGTCATCGCCTTCGTACAGGAACTGCACGCGGCCGGCGGCTTCGTCGTAGCCTTCGAAGCCGCTGTTGGGCGCGCCGACACGGGTGTTGTCGACCCAGTCGTCGCGGCGCTGGTAGATCGCCGAGACGCGTGCCGACCAGCGGTCAGTCAGCGGGCCGCCGTAGGCGCCCTGCACGTTCCAGCTGTTGTAGCTGCCATAGCCGACGCGGAGGTAGCCATCGGCATCCTGCGACGGGCGCGCCGAGTCGAACTTGACCACGCCGGCCGGCGTGTTGCGGCCGAACAGGGTGCCCTGCGGGCCACGCAGCACTTCCACGTTGGCCAGGTCGAACAGCGGGAAGCCCTTCAGCAGCGGGCTTTCCTGCACGACGTCGTCGTATACCAGCGACACCGGCTGCGAGGCATTGAGATCGAAATCGGTGTTGCCCAGGCCGCGGATGTAGAAGCGCGGGAAGGCACGGCCGTAGGACGACTCGATGTTGAGGCTGGGCACGCGTGCGGCCAGGAAGCGGATGTCATCGCCGGCCGAACCGAGCACATCCAGCTTCTCGCCCTGGATCGCGCTGACTGCAACTGGTACGTCCTTGGCGTTCTCGACACGGCGCTGCGCGGTGACCTGCAGGGTGTCGAGGGCAACCGGATCCTTGGCGGCAGGGGTTTCCTGGGCGGCTGCTACCAACGGCAGCAGGGCGGAAAGAGCGGCAACGAGAGGGCGCGCGACCGGAAGGCGGCCACGGGAAGTGCGGGTCGGGGACATGGCGGTAGGCTGTGTTTGGAGGGGTGGTAAAACGGCGCTACCAGATAATTGTTGCAATACAGCACCTGCCCCGCAAATGCCGGCCGTTCATGGCCCCGTCGCCCTGCCCCCCCGGGCGCTCGCTAGACTCGGGGTTTTCCAGCGCCGCGGAGCCGCCGCAATGACCCAGTGGTACTTCCATGCCTCGGCCCAGGCCGACCGAATCGGACCGCTCGATGACCCGGCCGCGCGCCGCTACGCGCAGGCCAACCCGCGCGCGCTGGCCTGGTGCCAGGGCATGAGCGGATGGACCTCGATTGCCGAAGTGCCCGAACTGCAATCCGCGGCCCCGGGCATGCCCCACACCCCAC